>NZ_OUNR01000004.1 GCF_900403705.1 Nitrospira lenta
AGCGGCGGGCACGACGTTAAAATTGGGTGGGACCCATAGCTTTCAGGGTACGAGCGATGTGACGGGGCTCGGTACGGTGCAGGTGGCTGCTGGGACGGCGAGCTTTGCGGGCGTGGTTCAGGTGGGGGCGGTGAGCAGTGCGGGGACGACGAGCTTTGGCCCGGTACTGGATACCTCGACGTTGACCATCAGCGCCGGCATCACCACGATCAATACTGCCCTCACCCTGACACAATCGACGCTGAGTGGTGGCACTCTCACTGGCACGGGGGATCTGACGTTGACGGGGGCTTCGACGTGGAGTGGCGGAACGCTGAGTGGGCCAGGCCGGACGCTCATTGCCTCGACGGGCTCGTTGGATATTACGGGCAGTGTGACACTGAGTCGGGTGCTGGAGAATCAGGGAACGGTGACCTCGCCGGCGAACATCTTTTTGACCAATGGCCAGATTGTGAATGCCAACCTGTTCGTGGCAACTACAGGGAACCTGTATGCATCGGGGGCTGTGGGGGCAATCAATCGGTTCACGAACCAGGGGACGTTCCGCAAGCTAGGGACGAGCACGGTCAGCATCCAGAACAATGGCAGCACCATTGTCTTCGATAACAGCGGACTGGTGGAGGTGCAGGGCGGCACGCTCAGCCTGCTGAATAATAGTCTTCAAAATTTCTCCGGTACCACCCTCACGGGCGGCACGTATCAGATTTCCGGAACCGGCGTGCTCCAATTCACCGGCGCCAATATCGCCACAAATGCGGCGAATATTATCCTGAGTGGCACGGCAACGAATCCGATCGTTAATGAGTCGAGTGTCAACGCGCTGGCAAACTTTGCGACCAATGCGGCCACTGGCAGCCTCTCTCTCCAAGGCGGACGTGACTTTACCCGAACCGGCAACTATATCAACAATGGTGCGCTGTCACTTGGTGCCGGGAGCATCTTCACCGTGACCGGCGGAACGTATACACAAGCGGCCACCGGCGTGCTCACGGTTCAAGTCAATGGGCTGAGCGCCGTAACGAATGTCGGAAAACTTGCGGTCTCGGGGAATGCCTCGCTGAATGGCACGCTGAACATCCAACTCACGGATGGGTATGTCCCAGTCATCGGCGATGTGTTCCAGATTCTTGTGTTCGGTTCGCTCACGGGTGATTTCCCCAACGTCAACGGCTTGAACTTCCGTCCCGGCCTGCGATTTCTAAAGAATATTACACCGACCGGCATGACGCTGACCGCCGTGGAAGACGGCAACTTCCCCGGTCCGACCGTCACGTCCAGCTTGCCGGCCGAAGGCGCGATCGTATCACCGGGCCTGTTGACGTATCAGGCCACGTTCAGCGAAGCGATGGCCACGACGAATCTCGGACCGGAAGATGTGATCTTGCGCGATAAGATCACGAACAGCACCTATACACCGACGACATTCAATTTCGATACGGTGACAAATCGCCTGACCGTCACCTATGCGAACGTGACGGAAAGCGACTATGAGATCAGGCTGATGTCCTCCGATACGGCGTTCCGTGGCAACTCAGGGGGCCGGCTCGATGGAGACGGTGATGGGCGTGAAGGCGGCGACTATTTCGTCAACTTCACGGTCGATACTGGAACGCGCGCCTTCGATGGCACGTTCCAGAATGCCAAGCCACTGGGCTCGTTCGTGCGAGAATCTACTCCGGTCTCAGGCCGATTCCACGCTGCGGATGATGTCGATATCTATAACCTGACTGTCGATGCGGGCCAAACGGTTTCACTGCGGTTCACGCCGCTCGATGCGTCGGTTCGTGGTGGTGTGGAAGTGCTGGGCCCTGATGGTGTCACGTCATTAGGGGCGGCGCAGGCTGCTAGTCCGAATGACACGGTGCTCTTGCAGACGATTCCGACGACAACAACCGGCACGTACAAAATCAAGCTCGCTCGTTTAGCCGGTGCAGGTACGTATCAGTTGGTAGCCACGCTCAACGCGGCGCTTGAGGCTGAGCCATTCGCTGGTGCGACGAACAATACGGTTGGCACTGCACAGGATCTGACCTCGTCGGCCATTGCGTTGCAGGGCATGGCAAATCGTCTGGCCGTGACGGGGAAGACCGAAGCCGGACAACCGGACTACTACCGGTTTGATCTCGCTGCCGGGCAAGTTGCAACGCTGGAATTCGCGACTATCGATCCGAATGCAGCGGTATCGTTGGAACTGGTGGATAGCAATCACGTGTTGTTGGCGTCCGGGATCAGGGAGACGGCGAACGGTGAGAATCAGGCCATCCGCAACGTTGTCGCGCCAGTGGCGGGTACCTACTATGTCCGCGTCAGCGGTGAAGCTAATCGGGCGTATACGCTCGTGGTCACAAAGTCAGCCGAGTTCGACCGTGAATCTAACGCCACCGCCACTACCGCGCAAGATATCAGTCCCGCGGGTCAGGTGCTGGGGGCGCTTGGGTATGGGACGGAGGCCGATGGGGTGATCGACAGTCAAGATCACTATCTCGTGCGTGCCAACGCCGGCGATGTACTGACCATCACCACAAGCACGCCGGGCGGATCGCTCAATACGCTCAATCCAAAAATTGAACTATTCACTCAGAGCGGGACCACCATACTGGCGAGCGACTTGAGCAGCGCCGGTGATGGCCGTAACGCACGCATTGCCAACTTCTCCATCTTGACGACGGGGGTGTATCGGGTTGTCGTGAGCGCCGAGTCCGGCGTCGGTGAGTACACATTGAATGTGACGGGAGCTACCGGCGCGCCGGTGCCGTTCACGGTTGCATCGCAGAGTGTGCCGAACGGCGACCTTCGTGTGACCTACCCGGCGACATTTCGCGTCGATCTCTCAGAGCCAGTCCTGCTCAGCTCGATTCAAGCAAGCGATCTCCAGATTCAGAAGCCCGGTGTTAGCACACCGGTGTCGGCCGATAGCGTCACGATTATCGACCAGGACACCGTCGAGTTCACAATTTCGTCGGCTCAAGCCGGAGATGGTGTCTACACGGTCACCATTCCAGCCGGTGCCTTCACCAGTCTGACCAATAGATCGTTGCAGACGACGCTTGCATCAACCTTTGACTTGGATGCCACCGCTCCGCGTGTCTTCAACGCCAATCTGATCGAAGGCTCGACCGTGGCTCCGGACGCGAATGGCAATGTGACCGTCACGATTCAGTTCACGGAACCGTTGGCGGTGACAGGATTAGATGCGGGCGACGTCACGCTCCGCGACACACTCACGAATACGACGATTGCTCCCGCGACATTCAATTACAGTTCCGTCACGAACACCCTCACGCTGACGTACAGCAATGTGCCGGATAGCTCGTACGCACTCACGCTCCTGTCCTCCGCTACCGGCTTCCGCGATCTGCGCGGCAATCTCCTCGATGGGGATGCCAACGGGACGGCGGGCGGCAACTGGGTCAGGAGCTTTGGGGTCGATACGGGAACAAGGATGTTGCCTGGGGCGCTTGTTCCAGTCGCTCCGGAGGGGTCGCTGATGTACTCGCTGGCCCCAGTCTATCAAGGAAGGTTCCATGCCGCCGGTGATGCCGATAGCTTTACGGTGATACTCGATGCCGGCCAGAAGGTATCCGTCGTCGTGTCCAATGTTGATCCATCACTGCTGACCCAGATTGAAGTACTCGATCCGAACGGCGCGCTTGTTGCGACGGCTGTTGCGTCCAGCGCAGGCCAATTAGCCTTTGCAACGGATGTCCCCACCGCATTGGCGGGAACCTATAGCGTTCGCGTCACAGCGGCAGCGGGTGCGGGCAGCTATCGCTTGCAGGCTGCACTGAACTCAACCACGAATCCAGAAGACTTTGGCGGAGCCTCCGACAATACGCTCGCTGCGGCTGTGAACCTCGACAGTGGAGTTGTTTCGTTGCAAGGAGCAGCTGATCGATTAGGGATTGTTAGTTACACCGAAGTGGGGACGCCGGATGTTTACAAGTTTGGTCTGATGTCGGGGCAAACGGCCACCGTTGTGCTGACAGAGTTAGGCAGCCCTGCGGGTGCGATCACTCTTGACCTCCTCGATGCGGCTGGTTCTGTGTTGGCGTCCGGGCTCAACGATGCAGGCAATGTCAGTCAAGCAATCAGAGCGTTCATGGCTCCCGCGACGGGGACGTACTTTCTGCGAGTGACCGGGACAGCCGTACAGCGCTACGATATTGCCGTGACTCGTCAAGCTGAGTTTGAGCGCGAACCTGACGGATCTGCAGCCACAGCACAGGACATCAGCGCAACGGGGCAAGTGCTGGGCGCCATCGCGTCCAGAACATCAATGACACATACTCCTGCGCTCACGGCGGAGGGCAATGTGCGTGTCGCCGTTGTCGGGACCTCGGGCGGCGATAACGCGGGGTTCACGGCGCTGGTCAATCAACTTAACAACGATTCCTTCTTTGACTTCACCGCGACTCTCGTCACTGCGTCACAGGTTGATACCCTGGCCGAGTTGCAGGCCTATGATGCGGTAGTCATTGGAGAGAACTGGCTGAATCAAAATCAGTTCGCGATCTTTGCGCCGGCGTTGCGGAGTTGGGTCGAAAGCGGTGGTGGGGTGGTTGCGACGGGATTCACCGTTTTTGGAGCGGGAAGCGCCACACCGCCTGCGGTCACTGATATCGATGAGATCGTTCCTGTAAATACGCGGGGAGGGTACAGCTACATTAGTAATGGGACGGTGTCACCGAATACGACCGCCCATCCGGTCACCAGCGGAGTATCGAGTTTTGTGGTTTCCAATCCGACTGAATATCCCACGTCGGCCCCACTCGTCGATTCCGGTGCTTCTGTTCTTGGAACCGTGTCAGGTCAACCAACCGTCGTTGTCGGAATGCCGGGGTCTGGTCGATCAGTCTATCTTGGACCGATCTATGGGGGATATGCCGGGTACAACACGTCGGACCTGCGTTCGGGTTCAGCCGATCGCCTCCTGGAGCAGGCTGTGGCCTGGGCGGGAGCCAAAGACCAGGTAGATCACTATCTCATTCAGGCCACGACTGGCCAACTTCAAATTACGACGACCACGCCGGGCGGCGACACCGGAGAACCGAACAATACCCTCGTGCCGAAGCTGGAACTATTCAACTCGGCAGGTCTGCTGGTCGCCTCCAACCAAAATGGGGCTCCCGACGGACGGAATGCGCAGATTGTCTATCACGTTCCGACGGACAGCGCCGGAACCTATCGGGTCGTTATCTCCGCAGTATCCGGAACTGGCGAGTACACCTTGGCGGCCACGGGTACAGCCGTCATCTCGCAGAATGCTGTCCCGACGATCGTCGCCACGACGCCGGTCAACGGCGCTCGTCTGACTGCGCCGCCGACCACGATTGATCTGACCTTCTCCGAAGGCCTGCGGATCGACTCCATCAGCGCAAGCGATCTGCACATCAGCGGGGGAGGAACGGTTACGGGGCTTCAAGTTCTCGACGGCAAAACCGTCCGCTTTATGGTCTCGATTCCGAATGTGCCCACTGTCGACACAACCTATACGATGACCCTGGCTCAAGGGGCCGTGACAGATCTGCAAGGTGCGTCGAATGCGTTGTTCACCAGCACCTTCGTCGTCGATCATGTCGGTCCGCGCATCATCGCGCAGACACCGGCCGTGCAGGCGTCGTCTCCATGGAATGCACTGACTGTCACATTCAGTGAGCCAGTCAATGCCGCCAGCTTCACGGCGGCAGACGTACTCCTCACCGGCCCTGGGGGGATCATTCCCGTCACGTCCATTACAGGGTCCGGAACGACCTTTACTCTGAACTTCGCAAGTCAAACCACTGCGGGCGCCTATATCGTCACGATTGGACCAAACATTACCGACAGCGTCGGTAATCTGATGGACCAGAACAACAACGGAGCAAATGGTGAAGCGGGCAGCGCCGATGCCTATACCGCGACCATTGCCTTGCAAGCGCCGAATCTCCGCGTGCAATCGGTCTCCACCAATCCGGTGACTGCCGCACAGTTTGGACAACCAGTCACAGTAACCTGGACAGTCGAAAACGCCGGAGCCGACCCTGCTCGGGAAGCCTGGAGCGATCAGATTTGGCTGTCGGCAAATCAGACGTTAGAAGCGGGCACGGATACGCCGCTCACCCTCCCGATTCCATCAGGCCTATCAGGCCCGCTGAATGCCTTGGGAACCTACACAAAGACCGCCACAGTGACTCTGCCGCTGACCACGTCGCTTGCCGCGGGTACCTACTACATTCTCGTCCAAACAGATACAGGGACCTCGCAACTCGAAACGAACGAAACCGACAACACGACAGCCAGCGCGCCATTGACTCTGACGGTGCCTCCGTTGCCCGACTTAGTGGTAACCAATATCTCCGGCCCCGCCACAGCACGACCCGGCGAACTGGTCCCCATCTCATGGACGGTCACAAATAGCGGGGGTGCCGACGCCACTGGAACCTGGACAGATTACGTCTTTCTGTCTTCGGATAACGCCATCGGAGGTGATCGATTCGTCGCCTCCTTCTCGTTCACCGGCACCATTGCGGCCGGACAATCGGTCGTCCGAACGCAGAATCTCCCGATGCTAACCGATGTGAGCGGCACGCAGCGGCTTGTCGTGCAGACGGATGCTACCGGTCAGATCTATGAACACAGCTTGGAAAACAACAACAGGGCTATCGACGATCAGGTTATCACCATGGTCGCGCCGGATTTCCAGGTCAGCAATATTCAACTGCCGGCACAAGCCTTGTCCGGACAGCCGATCACCGTGACCTGGACGCTCACGAACAACGGATCAGCGAATTTCACAGGGACGTTCTCGGACCGACTCTCGTTTTCAGGAGATGCTACGGTCGGAAGCGATACCTTCATCGCCGATGTGCCATTCACTGGAACGCTTAGCGCTGGGCAATCCGTGCAGCGCAGCCACACCGTTACCCTTGATCGTAATCTCAGCGGCAACCGCTGGGCCGTGGTGTCTGCCGACAGTGGCGGCAATGTGAATGAGTATCCGAACGAGGGAAATAACGCCGCCATCTCCGCCCAGCCGACGAACGTGACGCTGCAATTCAGTGATCTGGCGGTTGAAGCAGTCTCTGCTCCGGCCATAGCCCAGAGCGGCGATTCGATTCAGATCAGTTGGCGCGTCCGCAACCAAGGTTCATTGTCGACGGCCAGCAGCAGCTGGACTGATCGAATCACTCTTTCCACCGACGCGATCTTGGATGTAGGCGATACCACACAATGGAACGTCATGCATACCGGCGCGTTGGCCATCGATGAGTCCTACACGAATCAAGCGGCGATCACCCTCCCGCAAGGGATTGCCAGCAACTACTACGTGTTTGTGCAAACCGGCATTGCTAGTCAGGTAGTCGAATCGAACTCGGAAAGCAACAATGTCGGCCGTACACTCACACCGACGGCGGTGAGCCTTAAACCCTATCCCGATTTCCAAGTCACCTCGGTGACGGGTCCGACCAGTGTGCAATCGGGGCAGACTGCCACGATCTCCTGGACCGTGGCAAACAATGGAACCGGCCCAGCCACGGCCCAGCGATTTGACCACGTCTACCTGTCTAGAGACGGCACATTGACCGGAGCGACGTACCTCAACTCCACGCTCATCACAAACTCCGTTGCCACTGGTGGAAGTTACAACGCTTCCGCCATGGTCACAATTCTCTCATCAGTGGCCGATGGCACCTATCGGTTTGTGATTGTCACTGATGCCACAGGCCAATTGTATGAGGGCCCTAACGGGGGCGAGGCCAATAACTTGGGTCAATCGATTCCGGTGCAAGTCACGCATCCTGATTTGCAGATTGCCATATTGAGCGCGCCAAATAGTGCAGCCTCCGGCACGACCATCGGGGTCGATTGGAGCGTCACCAACAACGGATCCGGTCCCGCGCAAGGAAGCTGGATTGATCGTATCTATTTGTCTACTGACGACACGGTCGATAGCAACGATCTTATTCGGGGAGAACTCATCCATACAGGACCGCTGGCCGCAGGCGGGACGTACACGGGACATTTCGACGTGCTGATTCCGGTCGATCGATCCGGGCCATTCTTTTTATTGATGAAGACGGATGCGGCATTGCAAGTCACCGAGACGACCGCCGGAAATGCGGAGGGCAACAATGTTGCGGTATCACCGATCACGGTGACCCTTTCACCCTACGCAGATCTCGAAGCCTACAACGTAACGGTCAACAGCCAAGTGGTGGGGAATCCAGCCATCGTGACCGTCGGCTGGAGTGTGCGGAATACACCGACGGGAACGGGTACCGGGACGACGGCCACGTGGACCGATGCGATTATCGCCTCGACCGATACCATCATCGGTAACAGTGACGACACAGAGTTGGCAACCTATAACCACACGGGGTTGCTCGCGCTCG
This sequence comes from Nitrospira lenta, assembly GCF_900403705.1. NCBI lineage: Bacteria > Pseudomonadati > Nitrospirota > Nitrospiria > Nitrospirales > Nitrospiraceae > Nitrospira > Nitrospira lenta. Next base: position 8,373 of record NZ_OUNR01000004.1, read on the forward strand.
GCAGCAGTTACATCCAGGCGCAGACGTTTTATCTGCCCTTCAATTTCCAGGGCCGTTATCACATCTTCGTCAAGACCGACAGTACCGGCACCGTGTTCGAGAATGCCAAGGAAGCCAATAATGCGGCGGAGGCGGCCAACGTTCTTGATGCTTTACCCGTGCTGTATGCCGATCTCCAAGTCGACAACATTTCCGTGCCGGTCACGGGACAAAGCGGCGCACCGCTGCGAGTCAGCTGGACGGTTTCGAACCATGGCATCGGCATGACGAACATCAACTCCTGGTCCGATCATGTCTATTTGTCGAGCGATCCCCAAGGCAATACGATGGTGCAGGACTACGGTCTCCTCGACCACGTCGGTGAGTTGCAGGCTGGAGGGAGCTATACCAGGTCAGTGGATCTCATTTTGCCGAACACGCTCAGTGGGCCGGTCTATGCCGTCGTGCGAACGGCGGAGAACAGCGGCCTGTTTGAGTTTCTCTTTAATAGCAACAACAAGGGCGTGTCGGCGACACCGACGACTGTGGCGCTGAGTTTCACGCCCGATTTGACGGTATCCAATATTCAGTCTGTCACCAATGCATTCGAAGAGAGCAAGGTCGATATTACCTGGACGGTAACCAACCAGGGAACCGCCGACGCGACGAGGGTATGGAGCGACAAGGTGGTGTTGAGAAAACTCAACGATACCGCCGGTACGATTACCGTGGGGACCTTCACCTATGACCGGGGTCTGATCGCCGGCCAATCCTATACAAGAACCGAGCAATTTACGTTGCCGGTCCATATTCAGGGTCAGTACCAGATTGAGGTCGTGACGGACCTAGACGACACGATTTTCGAGCGTAACGTGGGGGCAGGTACAGGGGAATCCAACAACACGATCCTTGATCCGGATATTCTCACGGTTCAGTTGAGACCGCGGCCTGACCTGCAAGTGTCCAATGTTCTGTCTCCGGCACAGGTGCCGGCCGGGTCCGCAGTCTCCGTGGAATATACCATCACCAACCAAGGTACGGCTGCAACCCCGCCGTTGTGGAAAGATAATGTGTATCTCTCACTCGATAACAAGGTGACGCCGGACGATATCTTCATCGGCTCCTTCGATAACGTATCGGCGCTCGATCCCGGCCAGTCCTATTCGCGGACAACGCCATCGGTACAGGTGCCGATCCGTTTCCGCGGCGATGTTTTTTTGCTGGTGTCGACCGACCACGGCACTCAGGTCGACGAGTTTCCGAATGATGGGAACAACGTCTTCGCGAAACCGCTGTTCGTGCAGCCCTTGCCGCAGGCCGACTTGTTCACAGGCAGCGTGATAGCCCCCGATCAGGTGCTGCCTGGCACCCAGATTGAGGTGCGCTATCGGGTAGAAAATCGTGGATCGGGCGTCACCGACAAAACCGCTTGGACCGACACCATCTGGCTCACGACCGATCGGACCAGACCGTTTGCCGGCAAGGGCGACTTTCTCCTGGGAACGGTCACCCACCAAGGCGCAATTCCGGTCGGCGATTTCTATGAGCAGGTTGTGACGGTGACAATCCCCGATGCGACCAAACTCAAAACGGGGATCAATACCTATTACATCACGCCCTGGAGCGATACCTACGACGTCGTCTTGGAAGATACGCTGGACATCAACAAGAATCCGGACGATCCGAATCAGATCGATAACAATAATTATAAAGCGCGTCCGGTCATCGTCATCGGTAGTTCGCCGCCGCCGGCGTTTCCGTTACCGGATCTGACGATCACGAACGTCACGCCGCTCAGTCCCGCAGCGGAGGCGACCAAGCCGTTTACCGTTCGTTGGACGGTCAAGAACGAAGGGCCTGGAGTCGTACCTCCTGGTTGGACCGACGCCATCTTTCTTTCCACTGTTCCGATCCTTTCCGGCGGAACACAGTGGAGTCTTGGGAGCATCATCCATTCGACCGGACTGGCTGCCGGGGAGTCGGCCACCTTCGAGCAAACATTCCAACTGTCCCCGCCAACCACGGGAACCTACGTCATTGTCCAAACTGTCAGTCTGTCGGATACGAATTTGAGTAATAACACGGCCTTTGCGCCGACAGTCTCAATTATTGCGGCTCCGGACCTGCAAGTCAGCTCCGTGGTTGTGCCGGCGACGGCCGACTCGGGTGAGAACGTCCATGTGCAATGGACGGTGGAGAACGTCGGCGCCGTACCGGTTTGGTCTGGCACGCAATACTGGACGGACCAGGTCTTTTTTTCCGCTGAACCGGCCTTCTCCTCTCGCGCACTTAATGTTGGGTCATTTACTCACAGTAATGCCCAGCCGCTTGCCGCCGGCGGAAGTTATACCGGGTCACTCGACTTCAGGCTTCCCGCCGGCATCGAAGGCCCCTACTTTATCTATGTCGTTGCCGATTCAAACAGCGTTGGAGTTCAGCTGGAGACACCGGCCGGATCGAACGGGGAGACGCTGGCCCGCTATGGAGGGTCTGTGTACGAAGCGGGGCGCCAGGCGAACAATATTGCCTCCGCCGCATTGCCGGTCATCTATAAGGAGCCGGATCTTCTGGCCACGAGTGTGACGGTACCCTCGCCGGCCTTCTCAGGCCAGCCGCTGACGGTCTCGTGGACGACGGCGAATCAGGGGAATCGGGCTACACGGGAGAGCTCCTGGAGAGATCAAATCTTTCTCTCGCTCGATTCATCCTTAGACTCTTCGGACAGCGTGCTTGGATTTCTCGATCACACGGGAAGTTTGGCGCAGGGCGCGTCCTATACGGCGAGCAAGACCGTGAATCTGCCCATCGGCGTGGCCGGTACCTTCTATTTATTGGTCTTTCCGGACGCAGAAACACGCTATAGTCCGGATCTGGTTCCGGAGTTTCGCGGCGAAGGCAATAATCTGCGTGCGCAGCAGTTCACGATCACGCTGACCACACCGCCCGATCTGCAGGTGATGCAGGTCACAATTCCCGAACGGGTCACGACCGGTCAAACGTTCACCGTGAGCTATCAGGTCTCCAATCAAGGCGGGCTCGGCACCCCGGCATCCCAAAACGCGTGGAGCGATCTGATCTATCTCTCGCGCGACACGTTCTTCGACGCGCAAGCGGATCGCTATTTGGGTTCGGTCGGTCATACGGGCGGGCTTGCCGCCGGACAAAGCTATGGGATCACACAGTCGTTCCAGGCTCCGATCGATCTCTCCGGTTCCTACTATGTGTTGGTGATCACCGATCCGCGTAATGCCAGTGGCGTCGGCTCCGTGTTCGAAGGGAACGCCGAGCAGAACAACGACCGCGCCAGTACCCAGCCGTTGTTGATCGAACAGCCGCCTCCGGCCGATCTTGAGGTGCAGTCGATCACTGCCGGTGGGACCGTCAAGGTCGGAGATCCGATCCAGGTCGGTTGGACCGTGAAGAACAATGGACCGAATGTCGCAACCGGTACCTGGTCAGATTCGGTCTATCTCTCGACGGACGACACGTGGGATATCAACGATCGCCTGCTCGGGCAGAAGTCGTTCTCCGGAACGCTGAATCAAAACGGTGAGTACTCGCTGACGCTCGATGCGATTATGCCCCCGATCGCGGCCGGTCAGTACCGGATCATTGTCCGAACCGACATTCGCAACCAAGTCTTCGAAGGCGTCAACGAAATCAACAACCGCCGCTTCTCGCCGGACGTTGTCACGGTGGCCGTCGATTCGCTTCAGTTGGGCGTGCGGCTGAACACCACGCTCAGCACCGGCCAGGATCGACTCTATAAGGTCACCGTGCTTGAAGGCGAAACACTGCGAGTACGCGTCGGCACTTCAGCCACTGGCGCAGCGAACGAAGTCTATCTGCGGTTCAATCAGGCGCCGACGCCGTTTGTCTTCGATGCGGGCCCTAACACACAACTGCAAGGGAATACGGCGGCCATTGTTCCGGCGACTCAGCCTGGCGACTACTATGTGCTTGTTCATGGGCAATCGGAGCCGTCGGCCAACACGGCGGTCACGCTGCTGGCCGATACGCTGCCGTTCGGCATTACCGATGTGACCAAGGATCAGGGCGGCGACAGCAAGTTCGTCACCTTCACGATCAACGGAGCCAAGTTCTCGCCCAATGCCGTGGTGAAGCTGGTGCGTCCGGATATTGCGGAGTTCGCGCCGGTGAACATCAAAGTCGTGAACAGCACGAAGATCATCGCGACCTTCGATTTTACCGACGCGCCGCACGGTCTTTATGACGTCAAAGTCATCAATCCGGATGGTGCGACGGCCATTCTGCCCTACCGGTATTTGATCGAGCGGTTCATTGAGCCGGATGTCACGATCGGCATCGGAGGGCCTCGTGTAATTGCCGCAGGCGACACGGGCACGTACGGGATCGCGCTCCAAAGCTTGGCGAACCTCGATGCGCCCTATGTGAATTTCCAGTTCGGTGTGGCCGAAATGGGCCGGAACAATGTCATTTATAATCTTCCGTTCCTGCAGACCTTCAATAACCTGCGCGGGCAGCCCGATGGCGTGCGCGGGGACGTGCCCTGGGCCAGCCTGGAGTCGGACATCAACGCGGCCGGACCGTTGACCGGCTACAACGCCTCGACCGGCTATACCTTCGATCTGGCAGCCGGTGGATTTACCGGGTTGACCTTCAATGTCACGACGTACGCAGGATTGAAGGAGTTTGTGGATCGATCGTGGGAGGCGTTGAAAGAAAAAATCTATAATATCGATCCGTCGTTGCGCACAAGCGGAGTACTCGACAATGGCCCCGAAGGGCTCGATGAAATATTCCCTGGATTGTTTGATATTTATACGAAGGTTGCCGACCCATTGGCGTGCCGCGAGTATGCCATCCCGTTCCGGTTCAATATTTTTGCCTCGGCGACCGCGCTGACGCGCGACGAGTTCATTGCGCAACAAACCGCGGAAGCCTTGCGGTTGCGCGACAAGATTCTCGCGGATACGACGGCGAACGCACAGCTTCAAACGTTGGCGGCCGATGGCGACACGTGGACCGCCGCCTATCTTGCGGCCCTCGAAGAGGGCGGCGTCTTGCGTCCCGTCGATGCGATTCCGCCGGTGCGTGAGCATCCGAAGATCGTCAGTTTGCTCGGGGTCTTTGCCACGGGTGTGTTAGTTGGGCCGGCCGGCGATCAATTCCAAACCGGCACGAGCCTGTTGCAATTCTTCGACAAGATTCACAGCTGGTACGGCGATCGCGAAGAATTCTCACCCTGGCCCATCGAAGAGAGAGAGGCCCCGCCGGGATGCCTGCACGGGACCGCCCTGATTCCCATTACGTCGGTGCCGGATTTCTCAGATGTCGATTTGGGGCTGTCGCATCAGACGCATTTCGAAGCATTCGACGTGTTTGTGCCCTGGGTTCCATTTAACCAGCGTGGGGCGGCGGGGACGGTGGCATTGCCGGATTTCGCCTCGACGGCGTCGTCGAGCACGATCTCACCGGTCGATTTCTCGCAGTTCTACGCGGCAGCGGCAGCGGGTGGCCAATTGGCGTCGATCGTTGGACCGCAAGGCTTCGGGGTGGATCAGTTCCTCCCGGTCGATCAACAGTTGCCCTATCAGATTCGGTTTGAGAATACCGCGGCGTCGCCGACGAGGCCGGGAGAGATCCGCATTGTTTCGCAACTCGATTCCGATCTTGATGTGCGTTCGGTCCGCCTCGGCGATATCAAGCTGGGGGACATTCAGATCCATATTCCCTCCGATCGCGCGACCTTCCAGGGCGACTTCAATTTTGTCCAAAGCAAGGGATACATCTTACGCGTGAGCGCCGGTGTCGATGTCGAAGCCCAGACGGCCACCTGGCTACTACAGGCGATCGATCCGGAAACCGGTGAAGTCATCCAAGATACGACCAAAGGACTTTTGGCGCAGAACAACGCGCAAGGAGCCGGGCTTGGCTCGGTCAGCTACAGCGTGATGCCGAGCGAGGGATTGACGACCGGCACTGACATCGCGGCCCGCGCGCGTGTGCTCTTCAATACCGCGCCTCCGGCCGATGCGGCGGTCGTGACCCAGAAGGTCGATGGCCGGGCTCCGGTCACGGCGCTCACCGCGACCAAACTCGGCAACAGCAACGACTATGGCATCCAGTGGACAGCCACCGACGACGCGGGGGGCTCGGGTGTTCGTCATACGACCGTGTACGTCGCGGAAGACGGCGGCGCGTTCCTGATCTGGAAGCAACGCACGACCGACACGACCGGTACCTACCAGGGACGTGCTGGCCACACCTACGAATTCTTTGCGGTCTCAACGGACAATGCGGGCAATCAGGAACGGCCGCCGCTCGGACTGAGCGGCCCTAACGACGGCACGACGACCAACCTCGGATCGATCCCCTCCGGTGAAACGACTCCGACCGATCTGCCGCCGCCTCCTGCGCCGTTGCCCTCGGTCAATCCGCTGTTTGTGCAAGCGCAGCAGCAGATTCCTGGAGCAAGACCGGCCACGAACCCCTCAGATTTCACGCCGGTCGTCAATCCGTTCACCGCGCAGTCGTTTGCAACGGGCTTTCAGCAGAGCCATGGCGGCATCGGGCCATTGGCGATCCTGCCGTTGGCGGATGGATCGGTGTTGGCGAGCGGCGGCCTCAATCGCGGCGAGCTCTTCAAATTTTCGTCGGCCGGCGGCTACGCCATCACGCCGCTGATCACCCTCGATCAACCCATCTACGATCTGGCGATGGACAGGCAGGGAAGACTCTGGGCTTCATCCGGAGGCGGAGCGCTGCTCGAACTGAATCCGGCAACCGGCGAAATCCTCCACCGGTTCGGCGATGGGATCACGCAAGCGATTGCCGTGCATCCGACAACCGGAAAAATCTACGTCTCCTCCGGCGACGGCATCGAGATCTTCGACCCGGTCACGCTTCGTTTCAGCCACTTCACCAATTATCGCGTCGACGACCTCGCCTTCTCCTCGACGGGAGAGCTGTGGGGCACGTCGTGGCCCAAGCGCGGCGACGTCGTCAAGTTTGCGAACAACGGTAAAGCCACGGCCATGGTCCGTCTGGACAGCCAGGTCGATTCGATCGCGTTCGGCCAAGCCGGGACGCCTCTCCAGAATTTGTTGTTTGTCTCCAGCAACTCCGGCCCTGAAGGGAAGCCCAGCGAGCTGGTCATGGTCGACATTGTGTCGCTCCAAACCGTCGTCATTGCGCGCGGCGGACCGCGCGCAGAATCGCTGGCTGCGACCGCCGATGGAAGGCTGTTCATCGCCCAAGCCGATCAGATCGATGTCTTGAACGCCGTATTGCCGCCCGTCGTGATGTCCACGACGCCGATCAATCAGGGGTTTGCGCCATTGCCCATCGGCGCGATCACTATCCGTTTCGACCAAGACATGCTGGCCGATGCCAGTGCGAACTCCGTGCTCAATCCGGCCAACTACCAGATCACCGGCCAATTGACGGGCCCGATCGCCATCGCATCGGTCCAATACGATGCGGCGACGAGAACGGCGCGGCTCGAAGTGGATGCGCTGCAAGTCGATAACTTTACCGTGCAAGCCAAGACCACCCTCAAGAGCCAGGCTGGCCTAGCCTTGCCCCAGCCCTTCACGGCGCACTTCTCGACGGTGTCGGATTTCAGCAACAAGCTCAACCTGGAATTGCTCAACGTCCGATCCGATCGAGGCGCCGGGACCCTTTCCTACGATGTGAAGGTGACGAACACGACTCCTCTCGATCTCCTCGTTCCCCTGAGACTGGTTCTCGATCCGTCGCAATATTTTCAAGGCGCGCCCATCGGCGGGACGTTCGCGGGAGGGATGTGGCTTATCGACCTGAGCGCGACGGTCGGTGGCGGCATCCTCCATCCAGGGCAATCCAGCACAGCCCAAACCGTCACGATCAACAATCCATTCGCCCAACGGGCGGATTTCGGTCATGGCGTGTATGCCGTGGCGCCGCCCAATCAATCGCCGGTCATCGCGTCGGTGCCGGTCACGACCGCGACAACCGGAACGGTCTACAACTATCAAGTGACGGCCAACGACCCTGACGGTATCGGCCTCACCTATTTCCTGGCGTCTTCGCCCGCAGGCATGACGGTCAGCGCAACAGGCCTCGTGAGTTGGACCCCGACCGTGTCGAGTCCGGAGAATGCGTCCGTCGTGTTGCAAGTCTACGATACACGCGGAGCGTATGCCTCACAGGGCTTCTCGATCGTCGTCACCGGTGTGAACGCTGCGCCAGTGGTGCTGCCGTTGTCCAAAGAATATCGCATCAAGGAAGGCGACCTGTTCGAACTGGGGCTTGTGGCCGCCGACCCCGACGCCGATCCGCTGGTGTTCTACGCGGATAACCTGCCGCCTGGCGCGAGTTTCGACGCGGCCCGTGGCGTCATCAGTTGGAAGGCGGGCTCGCAGTCCGCCGGCACGTACAAGGACGTCGTGCTGGGCGTCACCGATGGCCCGCACACCGTCAGCAAGAGCGTCACTATTCTTGTGGCGCCGGTCAACGACGCCCCCGTGCTGGCCAAGCCGGCGGACCGGACCATTCGTGAAGGGGAACCGATCCGTATCCAATTATTGGCCACCGACCCGGAGAACGACGGCCTCCGCTATTTCAGCAATTTTGCGCCGGGGGGCGCGACCATCGATCCGGCTACCGGCGCGTTCGAATGGACGCCGGGCTACACGCAAGCCGGCATCTATGAGATTCCGTTCAGCGTCACGGACGGCGTGAACGTCACGACGCAAACAGCGGTGTTGACAGTCCTCAATGTGAACGCCGCTCCGCAGTTCAATCAGATCGGCGGGCTCGAAATTCTTGAGAACCAGTCGCTGTTCTTCCGCGCCTTCGCGTTCGATCCGGATAATCCTGCGTTCATTCCACAGGACAGATTGTTCGATAACACGCTCACCCCGTTGCTCGAAACCGATCCGACCGTGTCCTACCAGGTCAGCGGTCTTCCGGCCGGCGCCACATTCGATCCGATCTCGGCACAGTTCCAATGGAAGCCGGCGTTCACGCAGGCCGGTACCTACAGCGTCACCTTCACCGCGACGGACAATGGTGACGGCACCGGCGTCGATAAGACGGCCTCGGTCATCGTCCCGATCACAGTCCTCAATGCCAATCGGCCGCCGGTGTTGCCGGATATTGCGAATCAAGTGGTGAATCGCGGCCAAGTGCTTACGCTGCCGGTCCACGCGACCGATGCCGACGGCAATCTGCTGCAGCTGGTGGCGACCGGCGACATCGTCGGGGACGTGCCCCAGGCGTTGCCGCGCTTTATCACGTTCCAGGACAACGGGAACGGGAGCGGGCTGTTTACTTTCACGCCAGGCTTCGGCGATCGCGGCAACTACACGCTCAATCTGTTCGCGATGGACAACGGCGATGGAGGAGGGGCCGCCACGATCCTCAAGGCGGTCGAAACCTTCGTCGTCCAAGCTAACTCACCCAGCGAGCCGCCGGCGCTCCAATACATCGGCGATAAGGTGGCGATCGTGGGGCAGTCGTTGCAGTTCACCGTCAAGGCCGCCGATCTCGATCAAGACCCGCTGACGTTCTCTGCAACGTCGCTACCTGCTGGCATGACCATGACCCCTGGATTGTCATACGGCACAGCCATCATTGCCTGGACGCCAACCTCCGAACAGTTGGGCGTCTACACCGTGACGATCCGCGCGACCGACAACGGCAACAACGGCGCCGGGGCTCCGGCGTTTTCAGAACAGACGATCACCATCAAGGTGCGCATAGCCAACCAATCGCCTGTGTTGCAGCCCGTCGGCAATCGCACGGCCACAGAAGGACAGCCATTTGAACTCCAACTGCTGGCCACGGATGCCGACGGCGACGGGCTGACCTACAGCGCCACCAATCTGCCCAGCGGCGCCACGCTCGATCCGGCAACCGGCCTATTGCGCTGGACCCCGAACTTCTTCCAATCCGGCATATTCAGCAACATCACGTTCACGGTGAGTGACGGCAACAAGAGCCAGACGGAAACCATCGGCATCACGGTGGGCAATACGAACCGGCCGCCCTCAGTCATTCCAATGATCCCGCAGTCCGGACGGGAAGACGCGATTCTCAAGTTTACGATTGCCGCAGCGGATATCGATAACGATGCCATCACGCTCTCCACATTGACGCCCTTGCCGGAAGGTGCGCATTTCGACGGAAAGACGGGCGAGTTCGAGTGGAAGCCGAATTTCAACCAGGCCGGGACCTATACCTTCACCATCCAAGCGAGCGATCCGAACGGAGCGACGGGGACGACGACCGTGACGGTGCGGATCGACAACGTCAACCGCCCACCGGTCATCAATCTCGGTAACCATCAAGTCTTATTGGGCCGGCCAGCGGTCTATAGCCTTGCCGGGACCGATCCCGATCTCGGCGCGACGCTGACCTACTCAGCGACGGGCTTGCCTGAAGGCGCGACATTGAATGCGAATACCGGTGAATTCCGCTGGACGCCCGGCGCCGGCCAAGCCGGCGATTATCTGATGCTGGTCACCGTCTCCGACGGGCTGACCACCGCCGTCGATCCCTTCACCATCCGAGCCGGGACTGAACTGCAACAGCCGCACGTGCAGATCGAACTCACGCCGAGCTTCCCGGTGGTGCCAGGCCAAAAGATCTTGGCCGACGTGCTGGCGCAGGGCTTCGCGCCGATCACGAGCACCACGATCACGGTCAATGGCCAACCGGTCGCGTTCGATAATCTGGGCCGTGCCGTTATTACCGCGGGTGGTCCAGGCCAGATGATCATTCGCGCCACCGCGACTGACGAAGACGGCCAGATCGGCACCGTCGAACAGATTCTGAAAGTCCGCAACCCCGACGACACCACGGCGCCGATCATCGCCTTCGACGGATCGGTCAACGGTGGAATCATTGCGGCGACCAGCGCGATTCGCGCCACGATTCTCGATCCCGATCTGGATCACTGGACGCTCGAAATAGCCCATGCCGGATCCGATACCTTTGCGCCGGTAGCGACCGGTACGACGACCTTGGCTCCAAGCGGCGCCCTGACCTCCATAGATCCTGCCGGGTTGTCCAACGGCTTCTATCGCCTCAAGCTCACGGCGGAAGATGTGGCTGGACGGCGAGCCGTCACCGAAGCCATCGTCGAAGTCCGCAGCACGGTCAAGACCCAGCAATTCACCAGAACGGAAACAGACCTCTCCGTTACCCTCGACGGCCATGCCTTCGACATCATCCGGCAATACGACACATTGGAAGCATCAACCGTCAACGGGCACTCGTCATTCGGCAATGGATGGAGACTCGCCAATAGAGACGTCAATTTTGAGACCGATGTACCGCCGACCGGCCGTGAAGAGTTCGGCGTCGTTGAGGCCTTCCGCTCGGGCACCAGGCTCTATCTCACGCTCCCGCCCGCGGGGGCTGGGGGGAGTTCACCAGCTGATGGAACGAGGGTCGGGTATACCTTTGCGCCAATACAGCAGACCGTGAACGGCGTCACCTTCTACACACCCGCGTTCGTCGCCGATAATCCCGCGAGCGGCTATCAGCTTTCAGCGCTCGACGCCAAGCTGACCAAAGCCGGCGATCATTTCTTCGATTTCAAAACCGGCGAAGCCTATAACCCGACCAATCCAGTCCTGACGGAAGCGCAGTTCACGCTGACGGCGCAGGATGGCACCATCTACAAGATTCATGCAGCCAACGGCATCACTGAGCAACAGTTCACCGACGGCAAGAAATTCATCCTCAGCGACAGCGGGGTCACGGCGCTCAACGGGGAGTCTGTGCAATTCACCTGGGCGGCTTCCGACCATTCACCAATTCTCTCGTCCATCACCGGCCCCGACGGCCACCGTCTCGTGTATAGCTACGATCGACAAGGGAACCTCGTCTCGGCGCGCGACCTCAGCACCGGCGACACCTCCCGCTATGGCTACGATGCACAGCATCGCCTCATGCTTGTGACCGAAACGGGGCAGCCCGGTCAGGTCGTCAGCTATGCGGGGTCTACGCCGCAAGCCAGCACCATCAAGGCCGATCTTGGCGCCGCGCTCAACTATCTCGCGAATCCGTATAGCAGCACACTCACAGCGGGTGCGACCGATCGCCTGGTCTTCAGCGTGCGGCCCTCTGAAATCGCGTCAAGCGCCAGCGGCGACGTCTACGTCGGCGTCATCGTGGACGCCGACGCCGGGAGTGCCATGTTGCCGGGTATACCGACCATCGCCGGTCTCACACCGGTGGCGAGCCAGGTCACAGGGAACCAGGCCTTCGCGCTGTTCCGAGTGGAACGAGAAGGGATGCAGCTCATACAGATCGCCGGGGCGAATGGCACCACCTCAGGCGCCTATTCGGTCAGGCTCTTCATCGCCGGCGATGCGAACCGCGATACCACAGTTGACGCACTCGATGCCACGCTGATCGAAGCCGCGCTCGGATCGGTGGCCGGTGGCGCCACCTACAATGCCAACGCCGATGCCAATCGCGACGGCGTCATCGACTCGACCGATATCCACTTCTATCGGCAAGATCTCGGGTACATCCCGAACCAGGCGCCGGTCGTCCATCCGATCACGCCGGTCAAGACCCACATCGATTTAGAAGTGCTCAAGTCCATGGTGCCCTTCATCAGCGATCCGGAGAATGATCCGACTACCTATCGCATCGTCGGCGCGACGAACGGCACGGCGCGCATCGCGAGCGACGGCGCATCCGTCAGCTTCATGCCGGCCACCGGCTACTCCGGTACGGCCGGTTTCTCCATTGTGGCCGACGATGGATACAGCACCTCGCCAGTGGCCACGGTGACCGTCAACGTGAGCGATGCGCCCCTCGTGAAACTCGACTTCCAAGTCCGTCAACCTCGGGTCGACGCCAGACATACGACTAAGTTGGAACTCATCGGTGATTTCACCGACGAGCAGGGTGTGGCCTTGCCGGCGTCCTATCTCCAGTTTCAATCGACCAATCCCACCGGCGCCCGCATATCCACCGGCGGCGTCCTGACCGGGATCCTCGACGGCAGCACCGGCGTCATCACGGCGTCCACGGCCCATGGCCCCGGCGGCGTCACGATCCAAGCCGCCACGGCGTTCAGCGTCGGCATCCCGACCGATCAAACTCAGCAGTTCCTCTATGCGCTCGGGCTGGAGGTGTTTCCCGGTGCGGTGTCACTCGCGGCGCACACGCCAACCTCCTTCGGCGGTCAGAGGCAGATCATCGCCGACTTGGCCGATACCATTCAGCTGACCAACGGCTCCACCGGCACGCGGTACTTCGTGTCGAATTCCAACGTCGTGACCGTCTCAACGGATGGGCTGATCACCGCCAATCAAGCAGGCGATGCCATCGTCACGGTCATCAATGGCCCGGCGGAATCGTTAATTCCAGTCAAGGTCCAGGTGCCTAACAGTGGACCGACGTTGATCGGTACAGAGGGCGGGATCGTCAAGGATACGAGTGGCTATCAAGTGGCGATTGCGCCGGATGCCCTGGCTGCAAGCACGTTGGTGTCTATGACACCGGTCCTCCAAGCCTCATTGCCGCTCGCGATGCCGGGACCGTTCCAATACGTCTCCAGCTTCGATCTGCACATAGGCGATGGGCGTCTGGCGACCCCTGCGCAGCTGGCCATCCCGATCACCGGCTCGTCCCTGGCGCCGAATTCAGACATCGTGTTCTTCCGCTATACGACATTGCCGGATACCACCGGCGGCACCTTTGGTGTCTGGATGCAAGAAGAAACCGGCATCTTCGGCGCCGATGGCGTCGCCCGCACGGCGTCGCCGCCCTTCCCAGGCGTCCTGAAGAGCGGGACCTGGATGATTGCCGCCGCGCCGGCCGGCAGCGTCGGCCGAGTCGATGGCGAGATCAATACCTTTTTCCCGAACCAAGGGAGTCACCTCACGGTTGTGGCTCGGACCTCCGGCGCACCAATTGCCCGTGACGTGAACTCTCCGGTTCAATTCTATCTGCCGTTCGGCCCATCGATTGAGCTGGACATCTTCGAATACGCGCCGTCAGGCAAGGCGAACGTGACCATCACGACGATCGCCCCGCAGCCTGGGGTGATCACCACGTTCAACCAAGCGGTGATCAACTCGTTCGTGGATCCTGCGGTCGACCCATCCGGTGTCCCGGTGATCCAGACCGCACAGGTGGCCATCGCCAATGGCGAGGCCGAGCTCATCCTCACCGGGAGCCGTCTGACGTACGATGTCACCGATCCGTCGGCGCCCAACGTCGGGACGTCGCTTCTCGATCTCGTCGTGAATTTTGACATGCCGATCCGGCCTGAGTTGCAGTTCAGCCAGGAACAATTGGGGCAATTCATCGCCGACGGACAAGCCATTCCCAAGACCATCCGTCTCACCGCCACCCCGGACCCGCTCACCAGCAGCGGCAATACCGTGCGGGTGAAAGTGCCGAACGGAGTCATTCTTGGCCTGGCCGATGTCTCCGTCACGCGGAAGACACCGGTGCTCAAGAGCACGTCACCCAATGTCTGGGCCATCGAAGATCGCACGAGCGACACGACCACGGTGCAGGCGGATGTCCACATCCTCTTCGCGGCGAATAATATCGATCGTAGCGTGGCTGCGGTCGATATCTCGAAAGATCCGCTCACCGGCCAGCGGCGGAATCAGGTGATCACGCGCATTGCTGTCGGCGACCCGGTCTTGCAAGGCCCGACTCGGTCTGTGGCGGTGACACCGGATTTGACGCGCGCCTATGTCACGACCGGGCAGGGGGTGGCCGTCATCGACGTGCAGACGCTCCAAGCCATCGACGTCAATCCGGCAACGTCCGGGATGGATCCCCTCATCACCATCCCCGGAGCACGCCCGTATTGGGCGGTGGCCGACAAAGACGGCCACTACCTCTATGTGTCGGACATCAATGTCGGTCTGATCTATGTCATCGACATCAATCCCACGAGTCAGACGTTCCACACGGTCGTCAAGCAGATCGTCGTCGCCGCGGCACCCGAAGGGCTGCGCGGCATGGATATCACCGCTGACGGCCGCCGGCTCTATGCCGCGGCACCGGTGAAAGGTGGGGCGGCGCAGTTCAGCACTCAGTCCTATCCCGATGGCAGGATCGTCGTCATCGACATTGATACTGAGGCCCATGAACAGACGCTGTGGACGGCCATCGCGGAGAAAACCGTGTCTCAAGAGCCCTATTTCGTCAAAGCCTCGGACACGGACCCCCGCGTCGTCACCTTTACCAATCGGCGCGCCGATGCCAATGGCTTCGGGGTCGTGCACGCGACGAATGACGCGCACACCAGCTTGGCCATCACCTATGCGTCCCTTCAGTTGGGGTCGCGGCTCGATAACTTCGATGTGAACGATGCCTCGGCCATCGCCTTCTTGCCGGCCGGCACCTTGCCGGGACAGACCAAAGACTATGCCTTCATCACCGGGTGGAATCGGATTCAGCAAGATGTGCCCTCGCGCGACCCCTACATCATCGAGCGGCAAAGCCTTGAGCAGCAACAAACGGCGGGACTCGTCCTGGGAGGAACCGTCGGCGGCAATATCGGGGTGATTGAAGATCCCTTCGGCACACCGACGCTCATCGCGGCGACCGCCGGAGAATTCCTCAGCATGCCGGATGGCCTGAGCATTTCACCGGACGGCAAGACGCTCTATGCGGCCTTCAGCGCACAGAACGCCGTCCGAGTCTTCGATGTGCAGAAGATCTTTGCGCAGCTGACGAATCCGGCAAACAACGTACCGAATCAATTTATCCGCCGCGACGGGCGATTCACTCGGCTGCAAGTCAGCCCCTTAGCCGGACCAGCCGGTACAGGCCCGATCAATGCGCCGATCGATGCGAGCATCGAACTGGCGCCCATCGGCACCGGCCGGTTCCCGCAGGGGCTGGCGATTGCGGAAGATACCATCAAGGTCGATTTGGGATTTGGGCGAGCCAATGCGTTGCAAGTCACAGGCAGCGCAGGAATCTTCATCACAGCGGAGCCTGGTGATACGACACCACTCTTTAGATGGAAGGCGACCTACAAAGATCAGCCGCTCCCTGAGGGCTGGACGACGAAGCTCTATCTCAGTGTATTTGGTCCGAAGAATGGATTGTTCCCACCGGATAATCTTGTTGAGATTGATCTGCACGCGAATCGAATTCTGAACGGTGTGAAAGGTGTTAACAGGCCACCGCTCGCGCCTGATGTACTAGAATTCGATATGAACACCGTTTCGAGTCGGGCGCTAACATTGGGCCAAGTGTATAAAGTTGGGCTCCTTGTATTCGATGAATTTGGCAACAGAGTTGGTAAGCCGATCGTAACTTCTTTCAAGCTCGACCCTGCTCCTGTTACCGATATGACAAAGTTCAGCAGTGTGACTGTGCTGACCCATGGATTCCAGCCCGGGCTCGCAACCTTCGGTAAGAATAGCTTGCAAGATGAAGGTCAGTGGCTATTCGACATGGCAAATCAAATCGTGAAGGAAGGAGGCGGTGACCCAAGTACGAACATCCTTCGCTATGATAAGGCAAACGGCAATTGGGTGGATCGTAAATTATTAACAAGTCCGACGGGTGGGGGACCGCTTGTCCTCATCGCAGACTGGTGGCGAGAGTCCGATATTAACGACTCGGGATTTAGTGAGGCTGCAGGGGATGCGTTGTTCGCTTCCCTTGTTAAGTTGAATGATAATCCAACTATGCCTGCCAAGATTTTCAATTCTCCGCTCCACTTTATTGCCCATAGCCGGGGCACGATAGTGACAAGCGAACTGCTTCAACGGCTTGGCGAATATGAAAACAGGGTCTTAAGCCAACAGCCTGGCTATCGCCCATTAAACATTCAATTGACGACGCTAGATGTCCACGATGAGTTCTTTGGGCCTCAGGCTAATCTTAAGCCGCTTGGAATTGACTGGACTGATTTTGATGAGCCAAGTGTCTATGCTTGGTCTAATGTGGATTTTGCAGATAACTATTATGAGTTCCTTTCGCAAAAGCACCTGACAGTTCCGTTTAACCAAAGTTCTAATCCAGATGGCCGTGTCCTGCCGAGTGCAGATCTAAATGTCAATCTAAATGGTATGGCGGGATTTCTCTTTGACGATGCGAATATGGAAGTCAATATCTTCAACCCTCCCACCTTCCAAGACCCGCATACTTTTCTGGGGCCGCATAGTCGAGTTTGGCGTTGGTACGCAGGAACGGTATCTCTGAATATAGACCGGTTCGAACTAAATACGAAAAATAACGAGCCAATATTCCGAAGCTTGGCAGATATTCCGCTTTTTAACCCGACATCGGGTGAGCTGTTGGGGGGAGGGGGCGACCAACCATGGTATGTACCGAATGGGTTTGAGGCCAACGCGGCAGATACACCGTGGGAAGGAATTGGGGTAGGGTGGGCACTTTCTGAGATAGGTGGCTCAAAAGGGAATCGCAACATCTTCTTGGGGGTTCGTCAAAACCTATCCTTTGACAACACAGAGGCTCCCTCAAAAATCACGCCTGATCAAGTATTTTGGAGCGGCAGTGCTATCCCGAGTGTCTTTAATGGGAATTTTGAGTTAGGAGATATGAGAAGGGGAGACCGCATCTCCGGCGCTTATCCGTCATATCGCGGTGATCAAATCCCAGGATGGTCGTTCCAGGGAGGCACAAGCGGTGCTGGTGCAATCTTTAGGAGTCCGCTGGCTCCACAAAGATCATCCTATCAATCTGCTGCAGCTGAAGGCCCGTTTGGTCCTAGTGAAGGTGCGGGTCGCATTGTAACCTTGAATGGTAATCATGCCCTGGAGCTAAGCGGTCGATTCCCTGACAACACGGTAACCCATAATTACATGTTGGTTCCTGATGGCGCTGATCGGATACGCTTTAAGCTAAATGTCGTCGATCCAACAGGCGATAGCGATGCTCTTCAAGTAGTTATGAACGGAGTTCTTCTTGATACGAGGCCTGTAGGGGCTCCTGCAGTCGACATTGGGCAGGTCACTTCCGGATTCGAAGAACGAGTACTTCTCATTCCAGACGCAATCCGACAGTTGGCAACCAGTCAACACGGAACAATTGCGACGCTTACCTTCAAGCTTGTTGATCCGGTTCAGGGACGAAATGTCGATAGTGTGATCTATATAGATGATATCCGTCTCAGCAATGCGGGCCAGCCTCTCGAAGTTCAAGCGGCAACAGCCAAACTAGGCGCAAATCCGGTAACCCAGGATAGCCTGAGCTCAGCAATACAGACGGCTCAACTGGAGTGGACAAAGCTAGTAGATATGCCAGATCGGCGCACTAGGGTCGTGTTTGGGGACATCGGAGTATCTGCAACGGAATTGCCCATTGTAAATCAAGGGAACTTTTATGAAAACGGGTATGCAGGAATCAGTGAGAGTAACTTCAACAATCAATGTCTCTTTACGGACGTCGATGGGTCGTTGAATTTTCCTGTTATATCGTACAAGAGTACAGGAGACCTTGGGGTCGGCTTCCTCAGCACCGGCCTCTTGACAGACAAGTTTGGGATGGATGGTGATCCGTCGTTTGCCGCCGACAGCCATACCGTTCATGCCCAACATTATACCGATTTGCCCGATGGACAAAATGCCATTTTCGGCTACTCCGTTGTGAATGAAGACGGATCCTTCCATTCCGAAATAGCTGACAGCGGGGCCGCGATAGATGGGCTTCCCGTTTCCAGAGGCATAGCGGACTTCGATATCCGCGGAGACCTTGCGCCCCGTGGCAGCGATGGGGCCCTCTCCGACCTTAAGGTCCTCAACCTGGAGGAACTCTCGCTTCAGCCGTTCCAGGCTCTCCCGTTCTTTAGGAGTGAGAGCGAAGGGTCTATAGAATCCCGTCTCCTCGCTAGTGGAGCACCCGAGCTGGATCAGAGCGAGGACCAACAGAATCAAAGTTCTCTTCAGCATAGTCTCTCCTTCGGTAGCCAAACTGTACCGACTGATCGGAGATTGGTCAATCAAGTCGATGCATTTGGCAGCGGGTTCCTTGGGCTGACGTCCAATCAACTTGCCTTGCTCAATCAGGCGACTATTACGATTGCCGATCTGGCTGATGGCTACCTGGCACTCACGTCCGGCACGACGATCACGCTCGACACCGATGCCGCCGGGTATGGCTGGTTCATCGATCCGACGCCGTTGACGAACGAAGAGTTTGCGGTCGGCGCGAATCCCTGGCAGTTCACCGCGCTGGAGGGCCGTGCGGCTGCCGGCACGATCGATCTCATGACCGTGCTCATGCACGAACTGGGGCATGTCATGGGTCTCGAGCATGTGAGCTCCGCCGTAGACGGCACGCGCCTCATGGCCGGTTCCATTGATCCCGGCATCCGGCGATTGCCCTCGGCGCTGGATCTCGGAGCCGTGGCATCATCGACCGAACCGGGGACAGGCACCGACGTGGTCGGAGCCAGTCCCCAATCGGTCGATTCGTCGATCTGGGACCCGTATCTGGCCCACTACACGACCCTGTCGTCTGGTGAATCGGCGCCGGCGCCGGTCATCAATCCGGCCAGCCTGGTTCAAGCGGCCCAAGTCCCGTCGCACTCCGGCATCTTTAATAGCAACTTTGCCATCGCCGATCCGGCCAATGCGCACTTTGGGTGGGACCAATCCGGGGCCGTCACGATTGCGAACGGGCAGGCCCTGCTCTCTGAAGACAACAATGTGCTTTCCACCTTGTCTCAGCTCTTCACCTTGCCTGCCGGTTCGACACATCTGCGCTTTACGCTGCTGGATGTGAATTTGAATTCAAACGGGGCGAACCGTCCGCCGGACGCCTTCGAAGTGGCGTTGCTGGAAGCCAGCACCCTGACGCCGCTCGCCGGTGTGACCGCGGGTCTGACCCAAACGGATTCGCTGTTCAATCTCCAACAGGACGGCACGGTCCGCTTCAGCAACCGTGTGAGCCTCTCGACTGGCGCCCTCTCCGGCTCCACGCTGGACCTGACCCAACCAGTCATGGTCGACATTGATCTGACTGGGATTTCAGCTGGTGCAGGGGCACGCTTGTCCTTCGATCTGCTCGGTTTCGGCGACCGTACCAGCACCGTGGTACTCGACAACGTGTTGCTCACGAACGGGCAACCGACGGCGGCACCCGTCGCGGTGAACGATGCCTACACCGTCGCCGAAGGCGCGACCGTCACGCTGACTGCGCCGGGGCTGCTGGGGAACGATACCGATACCGATTCGCCGCCGGCCGATCTGTCCGCGGCGCTCGTCACGGGAGCGCTCCATGGCACGGTGACCGTGCAGGCCGACGGCCGCGTGACCTATGCGCATGACGGCAGTGAAATGCTCACCGACTCTTTTACCTATCGCGTCAGCGACGGGATCAACTTCTCGAATCTGGCGACGGTCTCCCTCACCATCACGCCGACGAACGATGCGCCGGTGATTGCGCCGATGGCGGCACAGACGGTGGAGCAGGGGCGCACGGTGACGGTTCACGTGGTGGCCACGGATCCGGATGATTCAAACGTCAGTCCTGAGTCCTCAGTTTTGACCTACCGCCTCGCACCAGGCGCCCCGAGCGGTGCCAGTATTGATGCGAACACCGGCGTCTTGAGCTGGGCGGTCCCGCGCACACAGACGGTGGGCCGCTACACGATGGCCGTGATTGTAACGGATGCCGGGACGCCGGCCTTGTCCGCGACTCGCTCGGTGACGGTCGATGTGCTGGAGCTGTCGAATACGGCGCCGACACTCGATCCGATCGGCCCGAAGACGGTGAATGAGGAAAGCGAGATACGCTTCACGATTCACGGGTCGGACGCGGATGTGCCCACACAGACCCTGGTCTACAGCGCCACCGGCTTACCGGCAGGGGCGACGTTCAATGCCACGACGCGTGAGTTCGTCTGGACGCCGGCAGAGGAGCAGGGCGGCGCCAGTTATCAGGTGACCTTCTCGATCACCGATGGCGAGTTCAGCGTCAGCGAACTCGTCACTATCACGGTGAACGATGTGAACGTCGCGCCGGTCTTGGCCCCGATCGGGCCGAAGTCACTCAACGAAGAGACGGAACTGCGTTTCACGATCGGCGCGACCGATCACGACAGCCCGGCACAGGCCCTCACGTACAGTGCGACTGGCTTGCCGATCGGCGCGACATTTGATCCGATCACCCGCGAGTTCGTCTGGACTCCGACGGAATCCCAAGGCCCTGGCTCCTATCCCATCACCTTCTCCGTGACCGACGGCGTCGCGATGACGAGTGAAGTGGTGACGATCACCGTGGGTGAAGTGAATGTGGCACCGGTGCTGACTGCCATTGGCCCGAAGTCGGTCAACGAACAGACGGAACTGCGCTTCACGGTCAGTGGCAGCGATGTCGATCAACCGACTCAGACCCTGGTCTACAGCGCGACTGGCTTGCCGACCGGTGCGACCTTTGATCCGACGACGCGTGAGTTCGTGTGGACTCCCACGGAAGAGCAGGGCTCCGGCTCGTACGCTGTGCTCTTCAGTGTGACGGATGGCGTGGTGACGACCAGTGAAGCCGTGACGATCACGGTCCATGAAGTGAACGTCTCGCCGGTGCTGACTGCCATTGGCCCGAAGTCGGTCAACGAACAGACGGAACTGCGCTTCACGATCAGTGGCAGCGATGTCGATCAACCGACTCAGACCCTGGTCTACAGCGCGACGGGCCTTCCGACGGGAGCCACGTTCGATCCAACGACCCATGAGTTCGTGTGGACTCCCACGGAAGAGC
>NZ_OUNR01000005.1 GCF_900403705.1 Nitrospira lenta
TCTGGATGCTGACCGTACCCACGCCTTGTTTGCGGAAGATGCCTTGATTGGTGAACCGGTTATTAGTCCCGCCGGTTCCATAGGCCTGCAAAGTGCCGGCGCTGTTCGCGCTGAACGTGCCCGTGTTGAGAAGTTGGCCGCTGTTGAATTGCAGCCCCCCCGCCGTCCACGTCGCCGTCCCCTGATTCTCCAGCACCCGACTCAGTGTCACACCGCTCGTAATATCCAACGAGCCCGTCGAGGCAATGAGCGTTCGCCCCGTCCCGCTCAGCGTCCCGCCACTCCACGTCGAGGCTCCCATCAGCGTCAGAGTCCCTGTGCCTCCTACGCTACCGCTACTGAGGGAGAGGTTTGCTATCGACAGATCCGCATTGACGACGAGATTGTCGTTGTTGACTTGTACAGCGCCGGGCCCGGTCACGGTGGTGCCGGTCAGGAAGGTATAGGTTCTCCCTCCTGAAAAGGCCACGGTCGCTCCAGACGCTATGTTGAATTGACCATGGCTGGCGCTTCCCTGTTCAAGATTGAAGGTGCCCGCCTGCACATCCACAAGCCCGCTATTGTCGAAATTCACCGCCGTGCTGCTGGTTGTGACGCCAAGGGTCCCGGTGCCTTGCTTCTGAAGAATCCCTTGGTTGATAAACGAGTTGGTTCCTCCCGTCACTCCGCCTTGCATCGACAAGGTCGTAGAAGGGGCTGTCGTTGCGAGGACGCTGCCTTTATTGAGGAAGGTACTTCCGCTCATCGTGATGTTGGAAGCTGACCACGTCGTCGTTCCTTGATTCTCGAATGTGCCAATGAGCGTGTGGGCGTTTCCGGTTACGGCCATCGTTCCGGTTTGTCCCAGAACCACGAATCCTGTTCCGCCTATGGTTCCACCTGCCCAGTTTATAGCGCCGTTGATGTCTACCTCGCCCGCTCGGCTCAACGTGCCACTACTTAGACTGAGTATTCCATGTGCCCCAACGAGACTAGGATTGTTGATCCCGGAAAGTGAGAGTGACTGGGCGCCGATAGCGAGAGACTGAGTCCCTAGACTCCCGCCAAGGACTAGTCCTGTAATCGTGGAACTCACATCCATCGTGACGGTGTAGGTGCCGTCAAGCGTGACCCCAACGATGTCTACTGTTGTTGGCGCAACGCCACGGCTCCAATTCGCGCCAACACTCCAGTTGCCTCCCGCTGCATTGATCCAGTTATTTGTCGTCGCCGCGACGGTCGGCAAAGCGGTCGTTCCGACGAAGACATTGCCGTCGTAGGTTCCAGTCCCGTTCAGGCTTTCAAACTCGATTGTGTAACGACCTGTTTGGCTCAGAACTTTATCTTGCAATAACACGTAGCCGCCGGCGGTGCCTGCATCGACCGAACCAATTGAGACGCCATTGGGATCGAGAATTTCAACCCGGCCTTGAATGGCCGATGCATGCGGCATCAACTCAAGCGCCATATGCTGCCCGGCGGTTGCATCGAAGTAGAACGCATCGACTTCACCAGCAGTGGTGAAACTTTCATGAAGACGTGACCCTCCCGTTGCGGCAAATGCACCGGGAGGAAATTGGGCGCCTTCGACTATGGCAGGTTGCAGATTGGCGGCGTTGGTCAGTGTAACGGTCGCTAGTGTTGCCGGGTTGGCCGACATGAGCAGCCGCGGTTCGAGCGGTTCAATCATGAATGAACGGGTTGGATGGGGAGTGCGCCGCTGTTGCCGCCATTGCCGCACCCAACGCATCGCTCGGCAATAGGCCTGTTTCGCGTAGAACAACTGTGCGAGGCTCATACGACACTCCTCATTTTAGGGACACTGTGCAGGCACTCTACTCGATCATCCAGTGTTCCATCTTATTAGATATGCGATCTGTTGCATTCCGAACAGGCGCATAAGGTACAGGCTCGCCTTGCACAAGGTCAATGACTTTGGGAGCCTCAATAAACTATATTTCCATACAAATGGATGCATTACGTGAATACATTTATCCGCCCATCGAAGGAGGTTTGGAATGAGCAGATCCGTATTGAGAGAAACACTACGAAAATGAGCGGGGTGCCGTCCTCTTCCGCTAACGCTCGGCAGGCTACAGAAACACTGCGGGCTCAACAGCAATGCGAGGCTGACACCTCTAGATCGAGACACCATCTATCACACAGACCATTCCCATTGACGATGGGCGCAGCCCACTGAGCCTCCCTGCCCATCAAGGTCATTACCGATGAACGGTTTCCCCCTCAAGGCCCCAAGAACATTACCGGGCACTAATCACCCTGAGAAGGATAGACCGCTGGCCCACACACCACGGCAACGCCCTTGCCTGAGCAACAGGACGGTTAGTCCACAAATAAAGGCAAGAATGGCTGTCAGGAATTGAGCTGCTCCCAAAATGAAGTGCGTCGCTGAATTCCCGCTTCCTCCGCCCCGCTCACACAATCGCACTGCAACAGCTTTCAGCCAGACTCGTCCGATCACTACGCATTGAGGCTCACACTCGTTTGTGCGCGAGTGCACTGCGGTGCGCCCACGCACGGACCTTCCGCTCATCCCACGATGACGCCCATCTGCTACAGCAACTGCCCCGCACCTACTTTTCAGAATTGTGACGGTACTCCTGCAACTTAGATCAACAACCTGCGACCACGACCCACGGGTCCTGTTCTTGCTGATGATGTCTTTCACATCACGATCCACTTCAAAGGATGGCGCATGGACTTCATTTTGCCGATCGTTGCAGCAGGAGCACCACTTCTCGCTAGCGGCCTGATCGTTCTGCTCGGGGCTACACTGGGCGAGAAAAGCTCGGCGCTCGGGGTCAGCGCCTTGGCGTTGTCAACATTCGCGGCACTAGCTTCTCTCTATCATGTCGTTCAGAGCGGGCCTCTCCTCCTCACGTTTTCCGTGTCGCGCGCCGAACCTCTGTCCTACACGGTCCTCGTCGATCGGCTTGCCGCCGTCATGATGGTCCTCATCACCGGCGTGAGCCTCGTGATTCACCTGTATTCACAGCGCTATATGCACGGCGATCAGGGCTATATCCGATTCTTCAGTCTGCTCAGCCTACTGACCTTCGTGCTTCTGACCCTGGTCATGAGCGGACACCTCGTGTGGCTCTTCCTCGCCTGGCACACCATGACCTGGCTGCTCGCCTCCTTTATTTCCTTTCACCACGCCAATGCAGCGGCCCGCCAAGCCGGACGGACAACGCTGCTGATCCAAGGATTCGGAGATGTCGCACTCCTGCTAGCAATCGCGGTGCTCTATGCGGCCTTCGGCACGCTCGATTTGACGACGCTGTTCCATGCCATCGAGGCGATGCCGAGCCGTCCGACCATCTGGACCGGAACCCGGTTTGAACTGGATGCGATCACGAGCAGCACCCTGCTGATGGTCATCGCGATTATGACCAAGTCCGCTCAGTTTCCATTCCATAGCTGGCTGCCCGGCACGATCGAAGCGCCGACACCTGTATCGGCGATGCTGCATGCCGGCATCGTGAATGCCGGGGGGTTTCTGGTGAACCGCCTGGCGCCGCTGTTCGGCCAAGCACCCACCACGCTCTACGTGCTGTTCGTGGTGGGCGCGCTGACCGCGTTGATCGGCGCCTCGACCATGCTGACCCAATCGAGCATCAAGCGCACACTCGCCTACTCCACCATGGGACAGATGGGCTATATGGTCATGGAATGCGGCCTGGGCGCCTTCGCGCTCGCGATCTTTCATCTCTGCGCCCACGGTCTCTTCAAAGCCACGCTGTTCTTGAATTCAGGAGATCACATTCACAAAGCCCGAACCGAGTATAGGCTGCCCGAGTCTCGCGGCGCCGGCGACACCCCGGCGTTCTCATTCGTTCCCTGGGGAACCGGACTCGCCATCACGCTCATCCTGCCGTTGTTGATTTTGCTGATGGCTCACGGCCTCGTCCATATTTCCCTGTTCGAATCACAGAGCAGCATGATCTTTCTGTTCTTTGCCTGGGTAACTTCGGCACAAGCCATCTTCAGTCTCTACCGGCTGAACATCGTCGCCTCCTGGAAGATCTCGCTCACAATGCTCGCGACCCTGACCTTCATCGGATTGACCTATCTCTGGGCGGGAGAAGCCTTTACGCACTTCCTGTATCCGGCACCGGAACATGTCGCCGCCTATTTCCAAGCGGCCGCCTGGCACCAGGGCCTCTTCGATAGCATCGTTATTCTATCGGCCCTGATCATCATCGGAGTCTGGATACTGCTCTACGGCCACGCTCACGGCTACCGGCCGATGTGGCCGGCGTGGCTCGGCACCCTGCACACCCGTCTCTACGTGGCGTTCCTCGGCGGCCTCTATATCGAAGATCTGTTGCGGGCCCTGCGCCCGAAGCTCACGCCGATACGCCCGGCTTCTCGCCGGATACCCCGCTGACGCGGGAAGACCCGTGATGTCGAGCAAGACCAAACCGGATCCTGAAGCGCCGACGCGGACACGTCGGATATGAAAGAGTCTCAACCGAGGAAGGAGTCACC
Organism: Nitrospira lenta; assembly: GCF_900403705.1. Classification (NCBI taxonomy): domain Bacteria; kingdom Pseudomonadati; phylum Nitrospirota; class Nitrospiria; order Nitrospirales; family Nitrospiraceae; genus Nitrospira; species Nitrospira lenta. The sequence continues at coordinate 4,492 of NZ_OUNR01000005.1, forward strand.
ATGAGCGGCCTGACATTGCATCCGATGAAAGAAATCAAAATCATCGTACAAGGCGACCAGTTGAAGTTTATTACAGACCTGCTGGACCGGACCGGCGCGACCGGCTATACCCTCATCAATAATATCTCGGGCAAGGGCCACCATGGATTTCACGAAGGACACCTGTTGTTCAACGACACGAGCAGCCAGGTCATGGTGTTCACCGTCGTTCCGGAAAACAAAGTGGAGCCGATCCTGGCCGGCCTGGGTCCGCTTTTCAATCGCCATTCCGGCGCCATGTTCGTGACCGACGTGACGGTCAGCCGGCGAGAACATTTTGCCCCCGCATGAGCCGCCCGCTCAGCCGGACTCCCGCACTGTTCTCTCGACGGGTTTACCGTCAACTCGGTATACTGCATCGAATCGTGATCGAGTCCGAGCATCACCACCAGCCCGATTCATAGGGACCACCGAGATATGCCATCCGCCCAATCCGGCGGTTCCCGCGAACCCACCGTGGCACAACCGGAAATCGCCGCCGCCGAAATTTTGGCGTGGGTCAGCGACTGCATCGAGGGGGGACTCTGCCTGATCGCCCGCGGCATCCTGTTTTTTGAAAATGCACAGTTCGGCGCACTGGTCGAAACACCGGACGAGGCAGCTCTGTCCGCGATGAAGCCCGGCGGGTCTTTACGCGCGCGCTTGTTCGCCGACGCCCGCGCGTGGAACGAGGCCTCCCTGGGGACACGCGGCACCACGGCCTATCACCTGGCCGGTCGTGACGGACATCCGCTGATCTATGAATGTCGCTTCAACGTGGTCCCCTTCCACGGCGGCACCGGCGTACTCCTCCTCCTGCAGGACGTGACGGAGAGAACCCTCCTTGCGCACGAAGCCTCCCAAGTCGCACGGTTCCAATCGGTGTTGGCGAAGATTGGCACCCTCGCTGTCAGCGATGCCTCGGCTCACGATCTGATGAACGAGGCCGTGCGGCATACAGCCCACGCGCTGCACCTGGAATTGTGCAAAATCCTGATCGCCAGAGAGTCCGACGACCACCTCGTCGTCGTGGCGGGAATCGGCCTCGAAGAGGGACTGATCGGCAAACTGACGATCGAAGGCGGCACCCATTCGCAAGCCGGCTTTGCTATTCGCGAGCGGCTGCCCGTTGTCGTACGCGATCTCCGAAACGAAACTCGATTTACCCCCTCCAAGCTCCTCACGGAACATGGCGGCATCGCCGGCATGTGCGTCCCCATGCTCGTCGAAGACCGTGTCTACGGCGTCATGACCGCTCATGCCAAACAGGTGCGAGACTTCACCGAGAAAGAACAGGAGTTCCTCTGCGCAGTCGCGAACACGGTCGCCACGGTACTGGAACGGCGGCGGCGAGCCGACACCCAGCGCGATCTCTATCACCGGCTCTTTATGTCGGCGCAAGACGGCATTCTGCTCACTGACACCGACGGCCGCATCCTGGAATGGAACCCCGCGCTGGAACGGATGACGGGCTGGCCCCGCGAGGAAGCCCTGGGCCGGCGCCCCGGCATTCTAAAATCCGGCAAGCACACCCCGGAATTTTACGGCCGCCTGTGGGAGACCCTCCGCTCAGGGCAACCGTTCGTCGACCGCTTCGTCAACCGGCGCAAAGACGGCTCTGAGTTTCTAGTCTGGGAAAGCGTCAGCCCCGTAAAAGACCGGGACGGCACCACCCAATTCTATATGGCCATTCTCACCGACTTGAGCGAGCGGGAACAGATGCTGGAAGCGCTCCGCCATACCGAGCAAATCAAGCTCGTAGGACAATTGGCCGGAGGCATCTTACATGAAGTGCGCAACCCCCTGATCGGCCTCGGCAGCCTCGCCACCCACCTTGCCGAGCAAAGTCAGCTCCCTCAGTCCGCCAGGGACCGCTGCCGTCTTATCGCACGCGAAGCGGCCCGAATCGACGAGCTACTTGAATCTCATCTGGGACAGATGCGGCCGCGGCCATTCGATCTTCGCCCCTGCGACCTTCCCTCGCTCATCGACGACACGCTGGCCTTGCTTCGCCCCAACCTCTCCAAACAGCGCATCGCGGTGCGAAAGACCATCGCGGACGGCGTGCGGACTATTGAGGCCTCACGCGCCCATCTTCAGCAGGTGTGCCTAAACATCACGATGAATGCGATCGACGCCATGCCCGACGGAGGCGAACTGGCAATCACGATCAGTCCCGCAACCAAGCGCGGCGCCGGCGTCCTGCTGCGCTTCTCGGACACCGGCAAAGGGATTCTGCCGGACAACTTGGAGCGGATTTTCGAACCCTTCTTCACCAACGGCAAGGCCAAAGGCGTCGGACTCGGTCTGACGATCACGCACGACATCGTCGAGCGCCACGGCGGACAGCTGTCCATTGACAGCCCGCCTGGCAGCGGCGCGGTAGTGGAGGTGTGGCTGCCGATGACACACGAGGCCTAACATGAGCTGGCAATTGCTTCTGGTGGAAGACGAGCCCTCCGTTCGCGAAGCCTTTGCGCTCCGGCTGAACGATCAAGGGTACGTCGTGCAGACCGCCGACTCAGGGGAAGAAGCGTTCGCGCTGCTGCGCTCGTTCGAGCCAGACATTCTCATCCTCGATCTGGTCATGCCGAACCTCTCCGGCCTCGATGTCCTGGCCCGGGTCAAACAGATGTCGCCCCATCTGCTGGTCATCCTCTTAACGGCACGAGGCACGGTCAAAGACGCAGTGGAAGCGACCAAACTCGGAGCTTTCGACTTCGTCGCGAAATCCATCGACATGGAAGATTTGCACCACGCACTCCGCCGGGCGACCGAGCTGCTCACCCTGCAACGCCAGGTTCGGTTGCAGAGCGGGCACAACACGGAACGGTATGCGCTGGATCGCATCACTGGCAAGAGCCCCGCCACGCTGGCGTTTCTGAGCCAGCTCAGGGAATTGGCCAAAAGCGATCGCGTCACCGTGCTGCTTCAAGGCGAAACCGGCACCGGCAAGCAGTACATGAGCCGCGTGATTCATCACAACAGTGCCAGGGGACAGAAGCCCTGTATCGAGGTGGACTGTCCGTCGATCCCCCGCGAGTTGTTTGAAAGCGAATTGTTCGGCCATGAAAAGGGGTCGTTCACCGGTGCCCTGGGACGCAAGACCGGATTGATCGAGATGGCCGAGGGTGGGACGGTCCTCTTCGATGAGATCGGCGATCTCCCGCTTCCGTTACAGGCCAAGCTTCTCCGCGTCATCGAAGAGCGGACCCTCCGCCGCGTCGGCGGATCAGCGACAATTCCGGTCGACGTCCGATTCATGGCCGCGACTAATCGCAATCTCAAGGAGGCGGCGGCGAAAGGCGAGTTCCGCGAAGATCTCTACTTTCGATTGAATGTGGTCACCTTGACCGTCCCGCCGCTCCGCGAACGGGCCGAGGACATCATCCCCCTCGCCGAACAATTCATGGCCCGCTCCGCGGTCGCCCTTAAAAAGCCGGTGCGCGTACTCGGAGAAAGCGGCCGCGCGGTCCTGCGCCGCTACGCCTTTCCCGGCAACGTTCGCGAGCTGAGCAACCTCATCGAGCGGGCCGTGCTCTTCTGTCAGGGGGACTCGCTCGAAGCCGAACATTTTCCGGCCGATGTGGAAGCCCATCAGTCCATGAGTCCTCACGCAAAGGCCCTCTCCGCGCCGGCCTCCCCCCATCCGGACGACCCGAACAGCGTGCACCTGACGTTTCAACTCGGCAAACAATCGCTCGCGGATCTGGAAGACCGCATTATCGCCGAAGTCCTTCAGCGCTCTGACGGGAACAAAACCCTCGCGGCCAAACACCTCGGTATCACCCGCTGGATGCTCGACCGGCGCCGGAAACCGTAGACCCAACCAAGGGTGAGAGCGCTGGCGCACCGCACTGCAATATCGCACGTGCATCTACGCACCTAACTCCCGATACCTCCGACTCGCGTTGAGACCATCGGAACCTGCGCCCCTCATTACCCCTTAAAATCGTACGCTTTATGACGCCCCTCTCGCACGAACGCAGCAGGACCGGCGATTGCATTGATCCGGTATCGACGCGCCGCACTCGACAAGCAAGGGCCGATGCTCTCCGAACAAAACGGCGCAAGTCCAAATCTGGAGACCGCAATGATACTGAGGCTCACCATTTTCGCCGTGCTCGTGGCCGGCCTGTTCGCGCCAGGCTCGGCATCGGATGCGGCGGATCCCTCGCCCACGGAGCAGGTGATTCTGTTCGTCCTCGAAGGGGTTGATCGACAATCCTTGAAAACCGGACCGATGCCTGCCCTCTCGCGTTTGGCTAAGGAAGGAGCCGCGACTTGGTCGGCCGGTATGGTCGCCTCTCCAAACCGTCTCCCCGCAATGGCCTCCCTCCTTACCGGGCTTCCGGTTGAGCAGCACGGCATGACCTGGGACACGTTCGAATTCAGCCGGGGCTATCCACGACCTCCGACAATCTTCGACTACCTCGACCTGAGCAGAGGCCTGGACAGCGCCATCTTCTTCATGGACGAGTCGCTCTACCAGCTCGCGAAGCCGGAACCCTACACCGATTATCAGGTGTGCGGACCGCTGAAGCGAGAATGCAGTCCGGAGCGGCTCGTGTCCTACATCAGACAATACTTCCGGAAAGCGTCGAGTGGGCACGGCTATGGCCACGCGATCCTGGCGCTGCCGCATCTCCTCGTCGTGCACTTGCCGGATGCGGGACGCGCCGGCACCGCCCACGGATGGGACTCGAAGGAACATCGTGCAGCGCTGCGATCGGTGGATCACGCAATGGCGTCGGTACTCGCGATGTTCAACGACCACGGGCTGCTCGCGCACACAACGGTGTTCGTGACGTCTTTGAGCGGAACCGGTGCGCGGCAGGGAGCGTCCACCACCGTCTCATCACCCGTCCCATGGATCGCCTCCGGAGCTGGGATCAAGAACGGGCATGTGATTCGCCAGCCTGTTTCGATTATCGATACCGGCGCCACCATACTGCGCGCCTTTCAGATTGCCACGCATACCGAGTGGGAGAGCCGCGCCGTCGAGGAAATCTTTCGCGACACACCCGGCGGCGCCGTGACTTCGACGGGAGGACGATAGGCGATTATGAATAATGTGACCCAGAGACGGCACCTCAAGCGAACCGCCGCACTGGCGGTCGGCGCCTTCGCCAGCCTGCTGGCCGTTGCCACCGGAGGACTCACGGCGCAGGCGGATGGACTCCAGGCCGAAGAACGGACGTATGCCATTACGATTGATGCGACGGCGATTGTGTCGCAAAGTTGGTGGCACGTGCCGGGAGTGACTCCGTCGATCTGGACGTCCGATCCTGAAACATCCGATGCCTATCGGACGACGGAGCCCCGGCTGCTTCAGTTACAGCCTGGCCGGTACAAATTTATCAGCTTCACCTTCGATTTTCCCTTCGAGGTCACGCCGGCGGGCATGGTGGAGTATGCCCCCTCGCTCAATCAATGCGTGGAGGGACGGGGCACCTCAACGCTGATCGTGCGATGCAAACGAACCTACCCATACGGGGGAACGCCCGAATACTCACTCACTCCTTGAACCAGGGACGGAGAGGCGCGCTGAACGCCGTGATGCAACCGAGATACTGAATGTCCGTAGCTCCCGACTCTGATCGCTCGGCACACTGGAACAAATTTGTGTTCCGGGAAGCGATGCGCCACCGCATCCCGGAGTCTGTTCGGACACGCGTCGACAAGATGGGATTCCCCGTCCCAACCAGGGCATGGTTCGCGCATGACCTCTATGAACCCATGCAGGACCTTCTGGCGACCCGAGCCATGCGCGAGCGAGGCATCTACAACGTGAGGGCCATCGCGCGGAGCCTTCAGCGACACCGAACCGGACATGTGGACGTAGCGCAAGAACTATTCAACGTGGCCCAGTTTGAAACGTTGTCCAACCTCCTGAAGGGCGATCCGGCTCTGCGCCCATCCGGACATTGATGAGTGAGCCCGATGACCCAGCCCACCACGCCAGAGGAAGTCGTGACGACTCATCGCCGCACGATCATTGCGTGGAAGGGCCAGGGAACACCACGCGTACTCATGCGATGCAGGCGGACCTATCCGTATGGGGAACCGCTGGAGCATCTATACGCAGCCTAACCCAGTACCAGTGAGGCACTATGGAAACGCACCGTCATGTAACGAAGCGGCTGTTCATGCTGCTGACAATAGCTGGGCTGACACTGAGCCACGGCGAGTGTGCGGCGGCTGGAAACGCACCGTGGAACACTCACGCAAACGAAGCGGCCCGCCTGGCGTTGCGGTATGCCAACGCCTTGGCAACGAACCGCGCCGATGATTGGGCCCGCCTCGACTTAGGCTGCCTCAGCCGCTTGCGCGCGGCGGGGGCCGGGTCGCCGGACAATCGAAAACGGGTCGCGCGCACCTGCTACGACGACACCGTAAACGCCTATCGCGCCATGCTTGAAGACACCGTCGAGCCAGGCGTGCTCGGCTCGACGGCGCGCGGGCGCAGCTTGGGTCTGCTGTCAGAAACCCATCGCCACGCCAGTCTCTGGAAAGACTATCCCCCCGCGCTCTTCCTATCGCCCGCCGCAGTCCGATCCAGCCTCGCGACACCGCCGACGGTCGAACTCCGCACCGTCTCCCCGACACGTCCCATTGCTATCGCTCAAGGCACCGCCATGCCCTCGACAGTCGGCGGCACACTGGTCGAACTGGTCGTCACGTACCCGGATCCCTTCGCCGCACCCAGTGCCCTGGCGCCCAATGAAGTCTGGTGGGCCAGCGGATCGGCTCGCCGCTACCAGCCGGTCCACAGTGTCGTCATCCGGCTGGTCGTCGTCAGCAATCTACGCCGCCTCGGCTACGCGGAGGATCGCGCCGTCGTCAACGAAGTTCTCCCCGATGCGCCGCATATCCCCGCGACATCCTATGGCATCAACCCAACCGATGCAGCGCTTCAGCCCGAGATCAGGGGGCAGTTCGTCCTGGGCTCAGCCAGGTGGTGGACCCGCGCCCTGGCGGGCGAGCGATATTCCGCTGTGCTCAAGCAAGCGGAATTGACAGCGGACAAGCGAGAAAAGCGGGCGCTGTTCGCCTCACTGTTGTCCCTCGATCCAACCGATCCTCAGGTAAATGCCCAACTGGGCACGCTCGAATTCGAGTCCTTCCTCCGCGAAGGACTGGCGAAGGCAGGCATCGGCGCGGCTGATGAAGCCATGAAGCGGCAGGTAGCGGAGCTGTACTGGAATCTGCTGGCCCAGACCTGGCGCCAGGAACTGACCGACGTCGCCGTCGGACATTCACCTGCGGCGGACGCCTTCTATGCTGCCTTTCAAGCGCTTGAAGCTGCGGTCGGAACCGGAACCGCGTCACCGGAATTACAGCGCCAACTGGGCCTGCTCCACCGGTGGAATAACGATGTGCCGTCGGCCCTTGCGCTCCATGAGCCGCTCCTGCTCGCCATAGGAAAAGAGAATCGCCCGGCACGCAGCCGGTTGCTCGCGGACCTTGCCTGGGACCGCATTCAATGGGTGAGCTGGGAGCGGCGCTACGATCATCCCTGGCTTCAACAGGCTCAGGACGAAGCGCGCCAGGCGATGGAACTGGCCGATACCCCGATCGCGCGATTGGTGCCGGCTCAAGCCCTGCTGCTGGCTGAAGCCTTGTCCGTCACCCGAACGCCCGACGGCCTGGACGCGCGGCTCCATGCGGTGAAAGACCATCATGAACATCTGAGCGGCGTGACCGGCTTGTGGCCCTACCTCGTCGGAAACGATGTAGTGAAGGCGTTGGTCCCTGACGGCCGGCGCGTGACACTGCCGACGCCGGTGCGCGCCCCCGACGTGCTCAACGTAGAAGTCCACGCGAAGCCCCCGCAGCAGGATATCGTCTGGCAGTGGAACTTCGATCAGGATGCGCCCGAGACCGTGCCAACCGGATTCGTCGTGCTGAGTACGCCCGGAGCCGACACCGCGGGTTGGCGTGTGCGGCCTGACGGACAGCTCCCCGTACCTGGCCAATTGGTCATCCAAGACCGCCCCTGCGGGACGGATACTTGCGCCCATCTCCTGTTGGCTGATCGCATCCGCACCACCTATCCGGACGCCACGGTACAACTCGCCGAGTTATCACCAGGCAGCGGCGGGGAAGCCGGGCTCGCCCTGGCGGTGCGCGATAATCAAAACTTTTACTCCGTCACGCTCAGCCCCTCGACCGGCAAGCTGACCACGCGCCGCGTCACCGACGGCCGCACGATCGTGCTGGGAGAAATCACCGTGAAGCTCGCCCAGCGGCCATGGCACAGCCTGCGGGTGCAACGGATCAACTTCCTTCACCTGGATCGCGGACGCCTGAGTGTGTTTGTCGACGGCGCTCAAGTCGCCGCGGTGGCGGACGAGTGGATCACACAGGAAGGGTCAATCGGACTGATTACACTTGGGCAGACCGCAGCACAATTCGACGGACTCCATCTGCTCGATCTCGTGTCGAATCGCACACTCTCCGGGCCGGCGGCCTATTGAAAAGGGGCATCCCCGTGCAACACCTCAGAGAGCTGGAAGATCAGAGCGTCTACATTCTTCGCGAAGCCTACAAACACTTCAACGAGCTCGCCATGCTCTGGTCGATGGGCAAGGACTCGACGGTGCTGTTATGGCTGGCCAGGAAAGCGTTCTTCGGTCACGTGCCGTTTCCGCTCGTGCACATCGATACCGGCTACGAAATGCCGGAATTGATCGACTATCGCGATCGCCTCGCCAAGGAGTGGCACCTCAATCTCGTCGTCGGCCAAAACCGGGAGGCCCTGGCCGGCGGCATGGGCCCTGACCGAGGCCGCGTCACCTGCTGCACGGCGATGAAGATCGAGGCGCTCAAACACACCATCGCGACGCACAAGTGGACGGCCGTGATTCTGGGGATTCGCGCCGATGAGGAAGGCACGCGAGCAAAAGAACGCTATTTTTCATTGCGCGACCAGCACGGCGAGTGGAACTTCCGCGACCAGCCCCCGGAACTGTGGGACCAATACAAAACGACGTTTCCCGCCGGGTCGCATGTGCGCGTGCACCCGCTGCTTGACTGGACCGAGCTGAACATCTGGGAATACCTCGAACAAGAACGGGTGTCTCTTCCGAAATTGTATTTCGACCGGGGCGCCGGCACGCGCTATCGCAGCCTGGGATGCGTCCCCTGCACCGGAACCGTCAATTCCTGCGCCAACACGATCCCACAAATCATCACCGAACTGCGCAGCACGACTATCGCCGAGCGATCCGGCCGGGCGCAGGATGAAGGGCGCGGCATGGAGACGCTCCGTAAGCTGGGGCACATGTAATCCAAGCCGCCTCCGCAACCCTCACCGGCTGACGCCAATCCCAGGCCGTGCGCGGTCGCACTCACGTGCATCCTTGCACCGCCGAACAGACTGGCCATTGACCCATCGCACGCACGTGAATTCGGCCGGGTTGTTCTTTCCTGATTTTCCTGCGAACACGGCGCTCTCTCTGTCAGATAGCGGTCGGCCTCATTCTTGCTGAACCGTACGGTCATCACGGGGGAATCATGAACCGCTCACACCATTGCACGGACACCGACCGTATGGAGTTACGCTCCTACGTGAACTTGGCCGGAGAAGTCGTGGCCCGGCTCTGGCCGATGCGGACGTTCATCTCCCGCAACCCGCTACAGGGGCTTGAACATCTGCCATTTTCTCAAGCCGTCCAACTAGGGACCGAGCGATTCGGCGGAGCCGGCTACCTGTCGCCTCAGCTCTATCGTGAGGCCCATCGCGCAGGGCGTATCTCCGACGATGCGATTGACCAGGCCCTGGCGCCATTGGTACTCGATGACTCCATCCCGTTGGGATCCCGGATCCTGTCACATCGCGATGTTTTACGCGCGGCGCTGATTCACGATATTGAGCCGTCGGAATTCCTCTCGCGGACATCAGCTCTCGCCGAAATGGATGCGGAACGGTCGCTCGCGCTCGTGAACGCCTGGATGGAGCAGCTCCCGTCTGCAGACCAACGGCCACAGCCGCCAACCCGACGTCAGGCTCACTCCACGGAATGGCCTTTTCGTGAAACCTTAGCGACCTGGTGCGACCGCACGCTCGGTATCCGCATTGTGGAACGGATAGACCGCGAGATGATCAAGTGGTGCGTCGCCTTCTGCGACGAAGGAGAAGCGGCCTGGTCGATGCCCCATCGGGAGGAAACGTTTTTTCGAGCCTGGAAAATGTCCGTACAGCACGACTGGACACTCTCGCTGCTGGGTATCAGACAATCAGCGGAAAAGATTCGGGCGCTCTCAGACCGTCCGGAAGACGCCCTTCTGGAATCACTCCACCTGATGCAGATCCCCAAGGCCTTGTGGCAAGACTATCTGTCCCTGCATCTGACCGCCCTACCCGGCTGGTCGGGCTTCATCAAATGGCGCGCCGACCAGACAGCGGATCCGTGGCAAGAGGCCTATCGCATTGACTTGGTCAAATATCTCGCGGTCCGCTTGTTCTACGAGCGCGAGTTGATCGACCTTGCCTGCCGATCGGAACTCGGATACCCGGGAAACTTCCAAGCCCTCCATGCCTATACGCACCGATTCCCCTATGCCTTCTGGTTCAGACGTGTCCTGAACGCGGGGCAGGCCTCCAAGCAGGCCGTCGTCGAAACTCGCCGGCTCCGCCGCCCGTGGAGCGCAACGCAGCCGAATGACTGGGACCAGCTAGGACGCAAATGGCATCGCCAACAACGGAGCGATCAGCAAGCCCAATCGGCCAAGACCCTCGCAGAGGCCCTCACCCGCCTCGCCGACACATTGGGCCTTGGCCCCGATGCACTGACAGATGCCTCCCCTGATATACGCGAACAATTAGCCAATTGGCTGCGCGCATTCCCCCCCCATATGCGCAGCATGAAATGGCTCGAAGCAGCCGAACTGACCGCCGAACGAACCGTGCTCATGAAGCTGACGCCGGATGAATCTCAAAGCGTACGGTCTGAATCACCGGCTCCCGCCAGATCGTTGGCGCAGTTTGTGTTCTGCATCGACGTCCGGTCCGAAGTGTTCCGGCGTCAACTTGAGCAGCGCGGCGGCTACGACACCTACGGCTTTGCCGGATTTTTTGGCCTGCCCATCGCGTACCGATCTCTCGATGAGCCGCACGAAACCGCGCTATGCCCGGTTTTGTTGAAGCCCAAACACGTCTTGCGAGAAGTCCCTCGAACCTACAACGGCGACACGGCCCAGCGCCGCAGAACCATCGTCTCCGCGGTGAAAGCCGGTCAAGAACTGCTGCACGATCTGAAGCATAACGTCATCACCCCCTATGTCATGGTCGAGGCCGTGGGGTGGTTCTTCGGCTGGTCACTTCTAGGGAAAACGCTGTTCCCAAACTGGTATCACCGCATCGCCGAATGGTTTCGCCGCACACTGATGCCGGCCGTGGCCACGTCCGTCACGGTGGATAAACTGACCCGCCATGAAGCGCATGAGATGGTAGCCGCTGAGCAACGGATGCGAATCTTGCGATGGCTCAGAACGCACCACCAGGTAGAAGGGGCTCTACTGACACCTCAGCGGCTGGAGCACATCCGGTTGCAGGCGTTGTCCGACGCGCCATCTTCTCCAATGGGGCCCGGCGGTCTCGACCGCCTGCTGACACTCAGCCCGCCCCAGAAAGCGACGATCTTCGAGAGTCTCCGCCGCGAATGCCGTATGACGGGACGCGACAACGCGACACGGATCGACCACATTACACGCACTGGGTTCACCCCCACCGAGCAAGCCTACTATGTGGAAACCTCGCTGCGATTGATGGGACTCACCTCTTCATTCGCGCGGCTCATCTTTCTGTGCGGACATGGCAGTACCTCTCAAAACAACCCCTACGAATCGGCGCTCGACTGCGGCGCCTGCGGCGGCAGCCAGGGGCTTCCCAATGCCCGGGTGTTCGCCACGATCGCCAATCGGCCGCAAGTTCGGGATCTGCTGGCCGCGCGGGGCTTTGCGATCCCAAGCGACACCCATTTCGTAGCGGCACGCCACGACACCACCACGGACCGCCTGGATGTGGGCGATCTGGAGGACATACCCTCCACCCACCGCAAGGAATTGGCGCAAGTCCTGGAGGACATCGCGATGGCCGGCGCCGAAGCGGCTCTGGAACGGTATGGCAGACTCTCTGGCAACGAAGTGAAGCCGGTTCGGGATACGGCGCTTCGTGCGATCGAGCGGCGCAGCCGTGACTGGGCTCAAGTCCGCCCGGAATGGGGGCTGGCCAGGAACAGCTGGTTCATTATCGGAAACCGCCGCTTGACGACCAGTCACACGCTGGAAGGCCGCGCGTTCCTCCATTCCTATGACCATGCGGCCGACCCTGACGGCAAATTGCTCGAGATCATCATGACGGCGCCGTTGATCGTAGCTCAATGGATCAACAGCGAATACTATTTCTCTACCGTGGCGCCTGACACCTATGGAAGCGGCAGCAAGGTCTACCACAACGTGACCGGCCGTATCGGCGTGATGACCGGGAACCAAAGCGACCTGCGCATGGGACTGCCTGTTCAGTCGGTCATGAACGGCTCAACGCCCTACCACGACCCGCTCCGTCTCACCGCCATCATTGAGGCGCCGCGGTCGCGAGTGCACACCATCATCCTCAGACAGCCGCTTCTGGAGACACTGTTTCATAATCACTGGCTGCGCTTGATCGTGCTGGAGCCCGAGACCCGAACCTACTACCGTTACGACGGCACAGGAGGCTGGGACGCCGTCGCTCAGACGTCCGCCGGTCAGCTCGCGGGCGCGGGCGTCGGACAGGGGTAAGCGTCTCCGGGACAGCCAGGGGATGCGTGCGCAGGAGAGGTCTATGCCGGACAGAGAGCCGAAGAAATATCCGCCATACTGGGCCGTCGCCTTCTCCTCATACCAGGAGATCACGGATTTTCTACGCGAACTCGAAACCGCCTGCATCCTGAGCGGTCGCCCATCCGACGGCACCGTCCGTTTCGGAGCCATCGCCAAATGTCTTCAGACTCTCGATCGTCCAGACCGCGCCTATCGGTCCGTGCACATTACCGGCACCAACGGAAAAACCACTGTCAGCCATATGATTGCGGCGCTGCTCCAAGCGAGCGGCTTGAAGGTCGGGCTCTACACCAGCCCCCATCTCGGGCACTTTCGAGAACGAATCTCGATCAACGGCCACCCCCTCGGCGATCAAGAGCTGGTGGATGCCTGTAACCAGCTCAAGTCGCTGATGGACGACGCCGACGTCTCAATGAGCCCGTTCGAATTCCTGACCGTCGCGGCCTTCTTCGCATTCCGCGCCGCCAACATCGACTATGCCGTGGTGGAGGTCGGGATCGGCGGGAGAGCGGATGCCACCAACGTCATCGCGCCGGACGTCTCGGTCATCACAAACGTGGATTTTGACCATATGGACATCCTCGGAAATACCCTCGCGCAGATTGCGGCAGAGAAATCCGGGATCATCAAGCCATTCACCCCGGTTGTGTGCGGCCCACTGCAAGACGGGCCCCGGTCGCTGGTGCTCTCCCGCGCGGAGCGGCTCAAGTCGCCGGTGTTACTCATGGGACAGGATTACGACAGCACCAACTTCGTGCGGACCGGCTATCGTGGAACGTCCATACTGCGTGTCGGACCGAAGGCGTGGCCCGGCATCACCGTCAATTCGCCTGCGGCATTCATGGCTACGAATGCGGTCCAAGCGGTCGCAGCATATGATGTTCTCCGATGCCGCGGGTTGGTTCCTCCATTGGACGAACCGGTCCTTCGGCGCACGTTCGAGCAACTTCAGTTGCCGACCTGTTGCGAAGTGCTGGCCGGGGATCCGACGATCGTGATTGATGGGGCGCACAACGCCTCAGCCGCCGCCAATCTCTCCTCAACGATCCGAAGCATCCGTGATGGCCGCCGAACGGTCCTGCTCGTCTCGCTTTCGCGAGAGAAAGAGATCGGCAAAATCATCCGGCATCTGGCCGATGCGGAAGCTGACCGAGCCATCTTCACCCGATATCCCGAGAATCGTGCGGCCGCCCCTGAGGATCTTGCCGCAATCTGGCAATCCTGTACGTCGGCGTCGACAGACATTGCGAATAACCCCGCTGAAGCGTTTCAGAAGGCCGTGCAGGCAGCAGGGCCTCTTGGGCTCGTTGTGGTAACCGGCTCCGTGGAACTGGGGGGCTATTGCCGCCCCCTCGCACAGTCTGTCGCATCCAACGCTGACATATAGCTAAACGCTTCGGCATGCGGTGATCCTCTTGAGACACCGCACCTGGACCACAATGAAACGGCACTGAGAGAATATCCATGACGGCACAGCGATATACCGCCTCAGCCCATACGTGGAGGCACACCCAACGAGTTCTTATTGTGGATGACGATCCGAACGGACGAGAAGGCCTCACCGCCTTCTTTAGAGACCGCCAGTGGGATGTCCTGGAAGCCGCCTCAGGCCGGGAAGCGCTGGACACCATGGAGCACCACGGAGTCGATGCGGTGTTCTTGGAGGTTGCCGCGCAGGGCGTGGACGGCCCCGAAATACTCAGGGCTCTACGGCGGCACGTTCGAAACCTGCCGATCGTGATCATGGGCACACTGATGACGCCAGAGTTGCGGCGTGTGTGGCGCAGCCGGGGAGCCATGGACTGCCTGGTCAAGCCAGTTGAGCCTCGGATACTGTCGGCGTTGCTCATTGCGTGGGTGCCGTCCTCAGGGTTTGCAGATAGTTGAACAGCGGAGACGACTGTGATTACCAATGGGAAATGGGAGAAGACGAGATGCGTGACTACACGCCAGACAATCAGCGGATATCTGTGAGCCGAGCGATGGGGCTGTGCCGAAGACTCTGGAGCGTCACTCTGATACTCACGGTGCTCGGATTTCCCGAAGCGTCGCACGCGGTTACCGCATCCGCACAACAAGTCCAGCTCAGGCCGGACCATGCAACGCCCGGCGCCACGGTGGTGTTGAGCGGCAAGGGGTTGGGGCACTTCAAGTCC
>NZ_OUNR01000006.1 GCF_900403705.1 Nitrospira lenta
CGACGGTCTGAAGAGCGAGGCGATCGTTCTGATCCCTCTTTCTCGGTCCATTAACGTATTCGCCTAACGAGGAGAGTGAGATGCGCGAGGTTATCGATTTAGCATGCACGGTCTGCAAGCAGCGGAATTATTCGACCAACAAGAATAAGAAGAACGATCCGGACCGGTTGGAGCGCAATAAGTTCTGCAAGTTCTGTCGGAAGCATATTGCCCACAAAGAAGTGAAGTAGGCTGAAGCCGGTGTCATGCCGGTGATGCGGATCCTGTAGGGGCATGGTGTCAATGGCAGCACCTCGGTCTCCAAAACCGATGGTCTAGGTTCAAATCCTAGTGCCCCTGCCACATCGGGCATGCTCGGGAGCGGTGTGATGGTTGCGGGGCTGCGCTGGATGATGGGTGGAAGAGGCGGAGGGGCTGATGTTTAAGCGGATGATTGAATCCATACGGCTGTTCCTCGCGGAAGTTCGCGCGGAGTTGAAGAAGGTGTCGTTTCCGACCAGGGCTGAAACTATTGGCTCAACGACTGTGGTCATCGTGTTTTGTATTCTGATGTCGCTCTATTTATCGGTGATCGACTCGTTCCTGGTGTGGTTGGTCAGCAAGATTATTTGATCGTTCGACGGATGTGCGTCTCGCGGAGGCGCGTCCTGATTTCTTGACCTGAGGGTGGGGCATGACAAAAAACTGGTACGTCATTCATACGTACGCGGGGTTTGAGGGACGCGTGAAGACCAGCCTCTTGGAGCGAGCCAGTCAGATGGGGCTCGTCGAGAAGCTTGGGCAGGTCCTGGTTCCGACCGAGGATGTGATTGAAATCAAGGACGGGAAGCGGCGGACGTCGCGGCGAAAGTTTTTCCCCGGCTATGTGTTGGTCGAGCTGGAGACGCCGTTGCAGGACGAGACGATGCAGATGATCAAGGAGACCCCGAAGGTCACCGGATTCGTGGGAGGCGGTGCGCTCCCGCTTCCGCTGACGACGGAGGAAGTTGAGTCGCTGCTCAAGCAGGTCGATGCCGGACAGTCCGGGCCGCGCGAGCAGGTAAAGTTCATCAAGGGCGACAATGTCCGCATCGTCGACGGCCCGTTCCTGGGATTCAATGGGTTGGTGGACGAGGTGGATCAGGATCACAGTCGGTTGAAGTTGATGGTCAGTATTTTCGGGCGCTCGACGCCGGTGGAACTGGGGTTCCTGCAGGTTGAGCGAATTTAAGGTGTGCTGTTGTTGCCGTTGAACGTGGCAGTGCTGACGTTCTGAGGAGATTTACATGGCAAAGGAAGTATCCGCTCTTATCAAGTTGCAGATTCCTGCTGGGAAGGCTAATCCGGCTCCTCCCGTCGGCCCGTCGCTCGGTCAGCACGGCGTCAACATCATGGAGTTCTGCAAGCAGTTCAACGCCAAGACCCAGAAGGAAGGCGACAGCATTATTCCGGTGGTCATCACCGTGTATAAGGATCGATCCTTCACCTTCATTATGAAGACGCCTCCGGCGTCGGATCTGTTGAAGAAAGCGGCGGGTATCATCAAGGGATCGGGCGTGCCGCAAAAAGATAAAGTCGGAAAGATCACTCAGGCTCAGCTGCGCGACATCGCCCAGAAGAAGCAGTCTGATTTGAATGCGGCCGACCTGGAAGGGGCGATCAAGATTATTGCCGGGACGGCCAGAAGCATGGGTGTCGTAGTACAGGGATAGCGCGGATAGCGTTCGGGAAGAAGGAGTACGAGGTATGGGAAAGAAGATGAAGGCCGCGTTGGAGAAGGTCGAGCCGCGCATGTATGCCTTGCGTGAGGCCGTCGACGTCGTCAAGAAGTCGGCCTATGCCAAGTTTGATGAGTCGGTCGATATTGCCTTGCGTTTGGGTGTCGACCCAAAGCGATCCGACCAGATGGTCCGGGGCACCACGGCGTTGCCGCATGGAACGGGCAAGAAGGTCCGTGTTCTGGTGTTCGCCAAGGGAGACAAGGAGCAAGAGGCGCGTCAGGCCGGCGCCGACTACGTGGGATCCGACGATCTCATGGAGAAGATCAAGGGCGGATGGATGGATTTCGACTATGCCATCTCTACCCCGGATCTCATGGCGTCAGTCGGAAAATTGGGAAAGCAGCTTGGGCCGCGCGGGCTCATGCCGAATCCGAAGACCGGCACGGTGACGTTCGAAGTCGGGAAGGCTGTCTCGGAAATTCGCAAGGGCCGGGTCGAGTTCAAGGTGGAGAAGGCGGGCATCGTCCAGGTGGCGGTCGGCAAGGTCTCGTTTGACATCGACAAGCTGTACGACAACGCCTCGGCCATTCTTGAATCCGTTATCAAGGCGAAGCCGGCGTCCTGCAAGGGTCGCTATCTGAAGAGCGCCACGATTTCCAGCACCATGGGTCCTGGAGTGGAGTTAGATGCGATGGCGTTGACCAAGCAGTGGAGTTAAGCGAGCGCCGGCGTGGCCGGCGTCTGGAGAGAAAGGGTCAGGTATGAAGAAGGATCTTAAAGCACCAGCGGTTGCGGAACTTGCCGAGTTATTCGGCCGTGCAAGAATCGCGATCTTGACCGAATCTGTCGGTCTTCCGGTGAATCAAGTCACCGAGTTGCGCAAGCAGTTGCGCGGGGTGAAGGCTGAGTACCGGATTATGAAGAATACCCTCGCGATTCGGGCTTCCGAAGGGACCGGTTTGGCCGGCCTCAAGGCCCATCTGAAGGGCCCGACGGGGATGGTGATCGGATACGACGATCCTGTCTTGCCTGCCAAGATCCTGCGGGATTGGATCGGGGCGGAGAAGCGGGAAGAGAAGATCAAGGTCACGGTCGGCGTGTTGGAAGGGAAGCTCGTGCAGGCGGCGGATCTCGCGGCCATTGCCAAGTTGCCCAAGAAGGAAGTGCTCATTGCTATGTTGTTGTCGGCCATGCAAGGGCCGATACGCGGCGTGGTCTATACATTGAGCGCGGTGTTGTCAAAATTTGTGCGAGTTGTTGCAGCCATTCAGGACAAAAAGAAAGGGGAGGGAGACATGTCAGCTACCACTACAAAATTTTCGCAGGAAGAATTGATCAAGGCCATTGAGGGCATGAGCGTGCTCGACTTGGCGGAGTTGGTGAAGGGCTTGGAGACCCGCTTTGGCGTGACTGCCGCGGCGCCTGTCGCCATGGCCGCAGCTCCGGCTGCCGGCGCAGCTGCTGCCGCCGAAGAGAAGACCTCGTTTGACGTGATCCTCGTCTCGGCTCCTGCCGACAAGAAGATCCAGGTCATCAAGGTGGTGCGTGAGTTGACGAGCCTTGGCTTGAAGGAAGCGAAGGATCTTGTGGAAGGCGCGCCGAAGCCCGTGAAGACCGGTGCGACCAAGGAAGAGTCCGACACCATGAAGAAAAAGCTCGAAGAGAGCGGTGCCAAGATCGAGATTAAGTAAGCAGCATTGTCCGATCGTCTTCGGGTGCTGTCTCAACTGACGGCACCCGAAGCCAACCATAGTGTGTGGAGGAGTGCGCATGCCCGAAACGACTCTTCAGGAGTTCGTCGAACGGAAAGATTACTCACGCATCCGGGCCAGCATCGCTATCCCTGACCTGATTGAAATTCAAAAGCGCTCGTACGAAGAATTCCTGCAAATGGAAGTCGAGCCCGAGCGCCGTAAGGATCAGGGCTTGCAGGCCGCGCTGGCCAGTGTCTTCCCGATTCCTGACTATAACAATACGGCCGTACTGGAGTTCTCCAGCTATACCTTGGGAACGCCCAAGTACGACGAGCGGGAGTGCATTGAACAGGGTATGACCTTCGCGGTCCCGCTCAAGCTTCGCGTGCGCCTGGTCGTGTTCGATAAAGAGGATAAAGGCCCACGAAAGAAGGTGTTGGACGTTCGCGAGCAGGAAGTCTATGTCGGCGAATTGCCGCTGATGACGGAACGCGGAACCTTCATTATCAATGGGACCGAGCGAGTCGTCGTGAGTCAGTTGCACCGTTCGCCTGGCGCATCGTTCACCCACGACAAGGGGCGGACTCATGCCAGCGGGAAGGTGTTGTACTCGGCGCGCATTATCCCCTATCGAGGATCCTGGCTCGACTTTGAGTTCGATGCGAAGGACATTCTGTACGTGCGGATCGACCGCCGGCGGAAAATGCCGACGACGATCCTGCTGAAGGCCTTCAATTTTTCCAGCGATGACCTGCTGAAGATGTATTACCCGGTCGAAGAAATTCGCCTGGTGAAGGGCAAGTTGTTCCGGAAGCTGGACGCCGATATTCATCAGGGGCTCCGGGCGTCTGCCGAGGTGACGGAGAAGGGCAGCAAGGAACCGATCGTGCGCGAGGGAGCCAAGCTCACGAAGGGCGTTATCGCCAAGCTGAAGGCTGCCGGCGTGAAAGAGATTCCGCTGACCCCTGAAGAGCTGGTCGGTCGTGCGATCTTGACGGAAGTCGTGGATGCCAAGAAAAACAAGATTGCCGAGAAGAATCAGCGGCTGACGGCGGAGATCGTTGAGAAGATCCTCGAAAGTGACGTCGAAGAATTCAAGGTCATCTATTTCGATACCGCGACCGCGACGCCGGTCATTCTCGACACGCTCGAAATGGAAAAGATCGAGACCAAAGAAGAGGCGATGGTCGAAATCTATCGCCGCTTGCGTCCGGGAGAGACTCCCTCTGTGGAGACGGCCCGTGCGTTGTTCGACAATCTGTTCCTGAATTCCAAGCGGTATGACCTTTCTCCGGTTGGCCGGCTCAAGCTGAACAGTAAGCTGACGCTGGATCTGCCGCTTGAGCAGCGGACATTGACGGCGCAGGATATCGTTGAGGTCATCCGCTATCTCGTGAATCTAAAGATGGGCAAGGGCGACATCGACGATATCGACCACTTGGGCAATCGTCGTGTGCGTTCGGTCGGCGAACTGTTGGAGAATCAATTCCGGCTCGGGCTTGTGCGGATGGAGCGGAGCATCAAGGAACGCATGAATCTCCTGGATATGGAGACGGTGCTTCCTCACGATCTCATCAATGCCAAGCCGGTGGTTGCAGCCGTGAAGGAATTCTTCAGCAGCAGCCAGTTGTCGCAGTTCATGGACCAGACGAATCCCTTGGCCGAAATCACCCACAAGCGCCGCTTGTCGGCACTTGGTCCGGGCGGTTTGACTCGGGAACGTGCGGGTTTTGAGGTTCGCGACGTGCACCCGTCTCACTATAGTCGTATTTGTCCGATCGAAACGCCGGAAGGTCCGAACATCGGTCTGATTACGTCTCTGGCGACCTACGCCAGGATCAATCAGTTCGGGTTCATCGAGGCGCCGTATCGGAAGGTGGTGAAGGGGCGCGTCTCTGACGAGATCGAATTCCTTTCGGCCATCGAAGGCGACAAATATCTCATCGCGCAGGCTAATTCGACCGTCGATAACGGCGGGCGTTTGACCTCCGAAATGATTACCGCGCGTCATGGCGGAGATTTCGTCACGGCGACGCCGGACAAGATCGACTACATGGACGTGTCACCGAAGCAGGTCGTCAGTGTCGCGACCGCGTTGGTTCCATTCCTTGAGCACGACGATGCGAACCGCGCCCTGATGGGATCCAACATGCAGCGCCAGGCGGTGCCGTTGGTGACCTCCGACTCACCGCTCGTGGGAACCGGTATGGAAGCCGTCGTGGCCAGAGATTCAGGCTACGTGGTGCAGGCGCGTCGGCCCGGAGTGGTCGAGAGCGTGGATGCGACTCGCATCGTGGTTCGTACTGAGGGCAAGGAAGGGCGCAAGGGGAAAGATTCTGGTCTGGACGTGTATGACCTGATCAAGTTCCAGCGCTCGAATCAGAACACCTGTATCACCCAGACGCCGGTGGTGCGATTGGGGCAGCCCGTGAAGGTTGGGCAGGTGTTGGCGGATGGTCCGGCCATCGATCATGGAGAATTGGCTTTAGGGAAGAACATTCTGGTGGCCTTCATGCCCTGGGGTGGATACAACTTCGAAGACGCCATTCTCTTGAGCGAGAAGCTGGTTCGCGAGGACGCCTTTACCTCCATTCACATTGAAGAATTTGAGCTGGAAGCACGGGATACGAAGCTCGGCAAAGAAGAGGTCACCCGCGACATTCCCAACATTGGGGAAGAAGCACTGCGGAACCTCGATGAGAGCGGCATCATTCGCATCGGCGCCGAAGTGAAGCCTGGCGATATTCTGGTCGGCAAGGTCACGCCGAAGGGCGAGACGCAGTTGACGCCGGAAGAGAAGTTGCTGCGGGCGATCTTCGGTGAGAAAGCCGGCGATGTGAAGGACACGTCGCTGACTGTTCCGCCGGGTGTCGAAGGGATTGTGGTCGACGTCAAGATTTTCTCCCGCAAGGGGTTGGATAAAGACGAGCGCTCCAAGAGCATCGAGAGCGACGATCAGATGAAGCTGCAGCGGGACCATCATGAAGAGCTGCGCATCATCGATGAAGAGAAGACGAAGAAGATTCGCAAGCTCTTGCTCGGTAAAGTGGTTGGCCGCGATTTGATGGATCCGGACACCGGCGATGTCATTCTGAAGAAGAAGGGCAAGCTGACGGCCGAGATTCTCAAGCGGCTGCCTGACGATACCGTGCGCCACATCATCTTGAGCGATCCGGATGAGCAGAAGGAGCTCGAAGATGTGGAGCGGCGAGCCAAGGAGCAAATCGAGATTCTCCAGACGCTGTACGACGAGAAGGTCGGACGTCTGAAGCGCGGCGACGAATTGCCTCCCGGCGTGATCAAGCTGGTGAAGGTGTATGTCGCGATGAAGCGCAAGATTCAGGTCGGCGACAAGATGGCGGGACGACATGGAAACAAAGGTGTCGTGTCACGCGTGTTGCCGGAAGAGGATATGCCCTATTTGCCGGACGGCACACCGGTTGAGATCGTCTTGAACCCTCTCGGCGTGCCCTCACGTATGAACGTGGGGCAGATCTTGGAGACGCACCTCGGATGGGCTGCCAAGGCGCTGGGGATCAAGGTGGCGAGCCCTGTGTTTGATGGGGCATCGGAAAAAGAAATCAAGGATTTGCTTACGAAGGCCAAGCTGCCGCCGAGCGGGCAAAGTACGTTGGTAGACGGAAGAACCGGGGAGACCTTTGCCAGTCCGGTTACCGTCGGCTACATGTATGTACTGAAACTCCACCACTTGGTGGACGACAAGATTCACGCACGGTCCATCGGACCCTATTCTCTCGTGACGCAACAGCCCTTGGGCGGTAAGGCTCAGTTCGGCGGTCAACGGCTGGGAGAAATGGAAGTCTGGGCATTGCAGGCCTACGGCGCTGCATCGACGCTGCAGGAGTTCCTGACGGTCAAGTCAGACGACGTCCCGGGCCGGTCGCGTATGTATGAAGCAATTGTGAAGGGCGAACCATTCCTTGAACCAGGGTTGCCCGAATCGTTTAATGTCTTGGTCAAAGAGTTGCAGAGTTTGGGGCTCGACGTCGAGTTGCTGAAGTCGCAAGACTAACCACTTGTGTGCCGGTTGAAAGCCGGTATCAGAGGAGGTCCTACATTGGAAGGCGTATATACATTGTTTGAGAAGCCGCGTGATGCGGTGTCGTTCGATTCGATGCGGATTCGCATTGCATCGCCCGAGAAAATCAGGTCCTGGTCTTACGGCGAAGTGAAGAAGCCGGAGACGATCAATTACCGGTCGTTCAAGCCGGAAAAGGACGGTCTTTTCTGCGCGAAGATTTTCGGCCCGATCAAGGACTGGGAGTGCAATTGCGGCAAGTATAAGCGCATGAAGCATCGCGGAATCGTCTGCGACAAGTGCGGCGTCGAGGTCATTCAGTCCAAAGTGCGCCGCGAGCGCATGGGACATATCGAGTTGGCCGCGCCGGTCGCGCATATCTGGTTCCTCAAGGGTGTGCCGAGCCGTATCGGCACGTTGCTCGATATGAGCTTGAAGCAGCTCGAGAAGATTCTCTATTTCGAGAGCTATGTCTGCGTCGATCCGGGATCGACGGATCTCTCTGAAAAGGAATTGGTTCCCGAGGACAAGCTGCGTACCTTGCAGTCTGAATTCGGATCCAGTGGGTTTAAAGTCGGTATCGGCGCAGAGGCTATTCGCGATCTGCTGCGCAAGATCGATATCAATAATTTGTGGGATGAAATTCAGATCAAGGCCAAGACGTCGGCGTCGGCTGCCTTGAAGAAGAAGTATGCGAAGCGGTTGAAGGTTCTTGAAGCCTTCCGCAAGTCCGGCAACAAGCCGGAGTGGATGATCATGGACGTGATCCCGGTTTTGCCGCCGGAATTGCGCCCACTGGTGCCTCTCGATGGCGGCCGGTTTGCGACCTCCGACCTGAACGACTTGTATCGCCGCGTCATCAACCGGAATAACCGGTTGAAGCGCTTGATGGAATTGAAGGCGCCTGGCGTCATCATTCGCAATGAAATGCGTATGCTGCAGGAAGCCGTCGATGCGTTGTTCGATAACGGCCGTCGAGGCCGTGCGATTCGTGGACCCAACAAGCGTCCGCTCAAGTCCTTGAGCGACATGCTCAAGGGTAAGCAGGGTCGTTTCCGGCAGAATCTGCTTGGAAAGCGCGTTGACTATTCCGGCCGTACGGTCATCGTGGTGGGACCGGATCTTCGTCTGAATCAGTGCGGACTGCCGAAGAAAATGGCGTTGGAGTTGTTCAAGCCGTTCATCTTCCACAAGCTGGAAGAGCGCGGTGCTGCAACGACGATTAAGAGCGCCAAGCGCTTAGTTGAAAAAGAGCGTCCAGAAGTGTGGGACGTGCTCGACGAAGTGATTCGCGAGCACCCGGTGTTGCTGAACCGCGCACCGACACTCCACAGACTGGGTATCCAAGCCTTTGATCCGGTCTTGGTCGAAGGCAAAGCCATCAAGTTGCATCCGCTGGTCTGCGCGGCGTTCAACGCTGACTTTGACGGAGACCAGATGGCCGTGCACGTGCCGCTGTCTGTCGAAGCGCAGGTTGAGGCGCGTGTGCTGATGATGTCGATCAATAACATTTTGTCCCCAGCGAACGGGAAGCCGATTGCGGTGCCCTCGCAGGACATGGTGTTGGGCGTGTATTGGCTCACCAAAGAGCGTGTGGGTGTCAAAGGCGAGAATAAGATCTTCGGGTCTCCCGAAGAAGTGCGGATCGCCTACGATGCGCGCGAAGTGGAAGAGCATGCTCGTATCAAGGTGCGTCTCGGCGGCGTATTGGTGCAGAGTACGGTCGGGCGCGTGCTCCTGTCGGAAATCCTTCCTGCAAGCATGCCGTTCGCCAGCGCCAATAAGCTGATGACGAAAAAGGAAATGACCAAGCTGATCGACACGGTCTATCGGCAGACCGGTCATCGTGACACGGTCGTGTTCCTCGATAAGATCAAGGATCTCGGGTTCTTCTATGCGACGAGAGCCGGCGTGTCGATTTGCGTCGACAACATGCACATCCCGACGAAAAAGGGCGTGTTCATTGAGAAGGCTCAGCATGAGGTTGGCGAGATCGAGAAGCAGTACGCCGAGGGTTTGATCACCAACGGCGAACGCTACAACAAAGTCATCGACATCTGGGCGCACGTGTCGGAGCAGGTCGCCAATGAAATGATGAAGGAGCTCGGTGCCGGAGGCGATCCCGCTAAGGCCGAATCCTTCAATCCCATTTTCATGATGGCCGACTCCGGAGCGCGAGGCAGTTCACAGCAAATTCGTCAGCTCGGTGGTATGCGCGGATTGATGGCCAAGCCGTCGGGTGAAATCATCGAAACGCCTATTACGGCGAATTTCCGCGAAGGACTGACGGTGCTGCAGTATTTCATTTCGACGCACGGTGCCCGCAAAGGTCTCGCGGATACGGCGTTGAAGACCGCGAACTCCGGGTATTTGACCCGTCGCTTGGTCGACATCGCCCAGGACGTGATCATTTATGAAATCGATTGCGGCACGCACGACGGCATTATGGTGAGCCCCCTCATTGAGGGCGGTGAAATCATTCAACCGCTGGAAGAGCGTGTACTTGGCCGCTTGGCCGCAGAAGATATTCGCGATCCCGTGACCGGTGAAATCATCGTGTCGCGCAATGAAGAAATTAACGAAGATCGCACAAAGGCGGTCGTTGAAGCCGGCGTTGAGCGCGTCAAGATCCGGTCTGTGCTGACGTGCCAGGCGCCGCGCGGCGTCTGTCAGGCCTGCTACGGCCGCGACCTGGCCCGTGGACGACTCGTCGAGAAGGGGGAGCCTGTCGGCGTCATTGCGGCGCAATCGATCGGTGAGCCTGGAACGCAGTTAACCATGCGTACCTTCCATATCGGCGGTACGGCCAGCAAAGTCGTAGAGCAGACGATCGTCGAGTCGAAGCATGCCGGACGTATCAAGTTCCTGAGCTTTGACGCCAAGAAAAATGCGGATGTCCCAACCCCTGGTATCGCCGTGCGAAATAAGGAAGGCGAGTGGGTGGTGATGAGCCGTAACGCCAAGATCGCGATCGTCGATGAGAGCGGTCGTGAGCGGGAGAAGTATCCCGTGGTCTATGGCGCCAAAATTAAGATCGGCGACGGCGATAAGATTGCCCTTGGTCAAAAGCTCGTCGAGTGGGATCCGTACTCACTGACGATTTTGACGGAAGTCGGCGGTCGGATTGCGTACGGCGATATCATCGAAGGCGTGACCATGAAGGATGAATTCGATGAGGTCACAGGTCTCTCGCGCAAAGTGATCATCGAGCATTCCGGTGCGACGCTTCGTCCGCGCATTTCGATTAAGGACGACGGGGGAAAGACGGCGAAGGTTGCGGCGGGTGCGAATGTGGCCCGCTATCTTTTGCCGGTCGGCGCCCACATCTTTGTCGAAAAAGGTGCGGCAGTGCATCCTGGAGACGTGTTGGCCAAGATCCCGCGCGAAACGACGAAGACCAAGGACATCACCGGAGGTCTGCCGCGCGTGGCGGAGCTGTTCGAGGCGCGCAAGCCGAAAGAGCAGGCCGTCATCAGCGAAATCGACGGTGAGGTATCCTACGGTGGATTTGTAAAGGGACAACGGAAAGTGCTCGTCGATAATAAGATGGGCGATGTGAAGGAATATCTTATCCCTAAGGGTAAGCACGTCAACGTGCACGAAGGCGACTGGGTTCGCGCCGGTGAGCCGTTGATGGACGGCTCGGCCAATCCACACGATATTCTCGACGTGCTGGGCCCGAACGAACTTCAAAAGTATCTTGTCGACGAAGTGCAGGACGTCTATCGGTTGCAGGGCGTCACCATCAACGACAAGCACATCGAAATCATCGTGCGGCAGATGTTGCGCAAGGTGCGGATCGAAGATCCTGGCGATACCGAATTCCTGCCGGGTAGTCAGGTGAGCAAGGCCTTGTTCGAGAAGGCCAATGATCGGGTGCTGGAGAAGGGCGGTACGCCCGCGCTCGGTAAGCCCGTTCTCCTAGGTATTACTAAGGCAGCATTAACCACTGATAGCTTTATTTCCGCCGCATCGTTCCAGGAAACGACGCGTGTCTTGACGGAAGCGGCGATCAATGGTCGCGAAGATAGTCTGCTCGGGCTGAAGGAAAACGTTATCGTCGGTCGCTTGATTCCGGCCGGTGCCGGATTCGAGGAATATCGAGATACGTTCGTCATTAGCGAAAAAGCCGCTCCAGTCGCGGTGTCGGCTGCTTCCGGTGGCGCAGAAATCGGACAAGAACGGACAGCGGCGATCGCCGGTGATGGTGCATCTCGCTCGTAATTGTGGTGAATTTTCAGTGGTTCTTAGTGCGACTTGACAGGCGGTAATTGCATCACTATAATCCGACGGCTTTGCGGAAGAAGCCCGGTGAATTTTTGAAAGCGATGATAAGGGTTAGAACACGATGCCGACAATCAATCAGTTAGTGCGAAAAGGGCGAAACCTCGTTAAGGCGAAGACGAAGAGTCCGGCGCTCAAGGGGTGTCCTCAGAAGCGCGGTGTGTGTCTCCGTGTTTATACGACGACTCCGAAGAAGCCGAACTCGGCCTTGCGTAAGGTGGCCCGCGTTCGATTGACGAACGGCATGGAAGTCACGACGTATATCCCTGGTGTCGGGCATAACTTGCAGGAGCACTCCATTGTGCTCGTGCGAGGGGGTCGTGTAAAGGACCTTCCCGGCGTGCGCTACCATTTGGTGCGCGGTGCTCTCGATGCCGTCGGAGTGGCCGATCGGAAGCAGAGCCGTTCTAAGTACGGCGCCAAGCGTCCGAAGTAAATTTTGGATTAACGAGAAAGAGTATCTGACATGCCAAGAAGTAAATTTCTGGATCAGCGCGAAGTTCTCCCTGATGTGCGGTATCGCGATAAGCTTGTCGGGAAATTTGTGAATACGCTGATGAGCGGTGGGAAGAAGAGCACGGCTGAGCGTATTTGCTACGGTGCCTTCGATGCGATTCAGGAGAAGACCGGGAATGATCCGTTGAAGGTGTTTAAGGCTGCCATTGATAACGTGAAGCCGATTGTTGAAGTGAAGTCGAGGCGTGTCGGTGGCGCGTCGTATCAGGTTCCTGTCGAGATCCGTCCGGCGAGGAGGGTTTCTTTGGCTCTTCGTTGGTTGGCTGAATATTCACGTACTCGCGGCGGGAAGAGCATGCGGGAGCGCTTGGCTGCTGAATTGATGGATGCGTCGAATAATACCGGCGCGTCTGTGAAGAAACGGGAAGACGTGCATCGGATGGCGGAAGCGAATAAAGCCTTCGCCCATTATCGCTGGTAGCGTCGTACTGTGCTGCAGTTGAGCCGTGCTGCGAATCGCAGTTTCGGGTGTTGGCGGGTCGCAGCAGCGAAGTTCGGCTTGACTTGTGGCACATGTGTTTTTTAGGGGAATGAAGTGGCTCGTCAAACATCATTAGAACATACGCGAAATATCGGCATCATGGCTCACATTGATGCCGGGAAGACGACGACGACAGAGCGCATTCTGTTTTATACGGGAATGACGCATAAGATCGGCGAGGTTCATGAGGGCGCTGCCACCATGGACTGGATGGAGCAGGAGCGCGAACGCGGAATTACAATTACCGCTGCTGCGACGACCTGTTTCTGGCGCGAGCATCGCATCAACATCATTGATACGCCTGGCCACGTTGACTTCACGATCGAGGTGGAGCGGTCGTTGCGCGTGCTTGATGGAGCGGTGGCGGCATTCGATTCGGTCCAAGGTGTAGAGCCGCAGTCTGAAACGGTGTGGCGGCAAGCGGATAAGTATCAGGTGCCGCGCATTGCGTTCATGAATAAGATGGATCGGATCGGCGCTGAGTTCTTTGCCAGTGTTCAGTCTATCATTGACCGTCTTGGTGCCAACCCTGTTCCTATCCAGATTCCGATCGGAAGGGAGAGTGAGTTCCGCGGCACGATCGATTTGGTGAAGATGAAGGGTTTCTTCTACGACGACGAGACGTTGGGTGCGAAGTATGTCGTCGGAGAGATTCCTGAGAATTTGCTTGAGCAGGCGAAAGAGTATCGTGAGAAGATGATCGATGCTGTCGCTGAGTTCGACGAGCAGGTCATGGAGAAGTATCTCAATGGGCATCCGCTCACTGAGGAAGAGATTAAGCGGGCAATCCGGGCTGCAACTATTGCCATGAAGGTGACCCCGGTTCTCTGTGGATCGGCCTTCAAAAATAAAGGCGTGCAGCAACTGTTGGATGCTGTGGTTGATTATCTGCCGTCTCCGCTGGATATTCCGCCGGTCAAGGGTATTGACCCAAATACTGGAAAAGAAGTTGAGCGGAAGCCTGATGATAGTGATCCATTTTCAGCTCTCGCTTTCAAGATGATGACCGATCCCTTTGCTGGTCAGCTCGTATTCTTTCGCGTGTATTCTGGCACGCTGAAGACTGGCTCTCCTGTATTGAATGTCACCAAGGGGACGAAGGATCGCATCGGTCGATTGCTGAAGATGCACGCGAATAAGCGTGAAGAGATTGATGTCGCCTATGCGGGTGACATTGTTGCGGCTGTCGGTTTGAAGGGCGCTACAACTGGAGATACGCTGTCAGAGGAAAAGCAGCCGGTTCTCTTGGAAGTCATGAAGTTTCCTGAGCCGGTTATTGCAATGGCGATTGAGCCGAAGACGAAGGCTGACCAGGAGAAGATGGGCTTTGCGCTTCAGAAGTTGGCGCAGGAAGATCCATCGTTCAGAGTGCGCACCGATGAGGAAACGGCGCAGACGATCATCGCCGGTATGGGCGAATTGCATCTCGAAATTATCGTTGATCGTATGCTTCGTGAATTTAAGGTAGAGGCCAATGTCGGTAAGCCTGAAGTTGCCTTCCGGGAAACGATTCGTCGGGCGGCTGAGGCTGAGGCAAAGTACGTCAAGCAGACCGGCGGCCGTGGGCAGTATGGCCATGTCGTCCTCACGGTCGAGCCCTCTGACTCAGGCAAGGGTTTTGAGTTCGTGAACAAGATCGTTGGTGGTGTGATTCCAAGGGAATTTATTCCGGCCGTCGAAAAGGGTGTGAAGGAACGTCTGGATGCCGGTGTGATCGCTGGTTATCCTTTGCGCGATATTAAGGTCACGCTCACGTACGGCTCCTATCACGACGTTGACTCGAATGAAATGGCGTTCAAGATTGCCGGTTCGATGGCTTTCGCTGATGCCTGTAAACGCGCTGATCCAGTCTTGCTTGAGCCGATTATGAAGGTTGAGGTGCTTGTGCCGCAGGATTTCATGGGCGATGTCATCGGCAACCTGAATGGCCGACGTGGAAAAGTTCAGGGCATGAAGGTGCGGGCTGGCGCTCAGGCTATTGAGGCAACGGTGCCGCTCAGTGAAATGTTCGGGTATGCCACAGATCTTCGGTCGCGCACTCAGGGGCGTGCGACGTACAGCATGGAGTTTGATCGCTATGATCAGGTCCCTCGACAAATTGCGGATGGGATCATCGCGAAATATCGGGGCGAATAATCGTAGAGTCTAGTTGGTGTAGAGGGAGGGAGTAGG
>NZ_OUNR01000007.1 GCF_900403705.1 Nitrospira lenta
TGACACCTTTTCATGCACATGGGAGGCTCTATGAGAAAGCTGCGAGCACTACACCTTTCATGCCTCGTACTTCTAGCTTCTATTAACTTAGCTGGATGTACGGCTACGCAGAAAACAGAGACATTAACGTCTGCAGTTGAAGCATTCGATAAAGCCATTAACTCAGCAAAGAGTTCCTTAGATGCCGAGCGAAAAACAAGACCTCGAACTCGAAGGTACGAAGCCATTGAATACTACTTACAAACAAGAAGCCTTAGGCCTGAAGATGTTGCAGTGACTCCAGATTTCTCACCAAGTGACCCAACGACATCATTCGCTCGATATGCATGTGCAGGACAAGGAGCACTGGTCCGAGAAGCTAATGCGCTTTCCTATGCCTCGGCGTACTCGGCAGGCATAAGAGATATTATGGCTCCTGGCAAGGATACTTTGGCCGGTCAATTTGGGCGCTTCTCTGCTCTTAATAACCCCATTGCTGCACCAAAGGTTCCAGAAACTAAGCCGGGGGAAAAATCAAAGACACAAATTGAAAACTGTGTGGATGAAGTAAAAACGGTCTTGGGAAAGTGGCAGCCTTCGCCGACAATAAACCCTTATGACGAAAATCCAGCTGCCCTTATCCCCGTGGTAATTGCTGCATATCAAGCCACAGAGGCTTTCCTTAAGGCTGCTCTCACTACAGTGAATAATTATGTGGCCAAGGACAAGTTTGCCAAATATGTCAATGAATTAGATGTCGAATTCAAGAAAGTAATGACAACCGAATTATCTGAAGATCGTCTTTCGGCCTCTTGGTCACACCGTATGGCAGTTTCATTGCATCGTCCTTCGCTGCTATTTCGGCAAATCTTTCAAGTGCCCGCAAATATTTCGCCCGCTCAAGACGATGAACGTATAAGAGAGATTGGCTTAAAGGTTAATGATGCTCTTGCAGAGTTCGACGCTCTTCGTTCTTCACCGAAACCCCAAGATATTCGAAAGGGCGTTTTGGCTGCGGAGCAAAGACTGTTAGAACTCGCAAATAAGTCGGATATGAGTCTGGAAGAAGTAGCGTCATTCCTTTCGGCGCTCATCGCTGAATTTAATGATGCCAAGAAAAAGTATGAGGATGCAGACAAGGCGGCGCGGGCATTAGTGACTACTCTGAGACAATAATAACATGCGATCCAAGGTGCTCCTTCTTACAGCATTCGTGATTGCCTTTCCCCCAACTTCCGCCAACGCATGGCTAGGCGACGTTATTTCGGCCCCCAGCACGGCTGTGCGACAGGCTCAGGCTGCAGCGGCAGAGGTAACTGCGACAGTGCATGCTCGGCAAGAGCAAATTGCACGAGAAAAAGATGACAATAGCCGTGATCAGTCACTGACTCTCCAAGAGAAAGTAAGGCGCGATCTCGATTTGGAGCGTTCTCGCCAGAAGCTTGAAAAGGCAGAATCAGCTGTAAACGAAGTACAAGCACGCTCTGTAGAGGAACTAATCGTACTAAACGAGACGATTAGAGCATTACGATATCCGGTATGGGCTATTTGCAACAGCACTCCGTGGCGACTGCCCGAGAAAGATAAGTGGAACGAGTACCTAGATCCAGTACAAAATGAATTGGCACAACTTGCACCCAAGGTTGGAATGTTTGTTCAATATGGGGTCAAGCAAGATGGAAAGTTACAATGGCTGCAAAATGGAGCAACTGCTTTTGCTGTCGGAGGGCCCTACGTTCTGACAAATCGTCACGTTATAACCTCCTACGCTGATAAAGGTGTAGATGGCAAGTGGTATCTCCTTAAGAACCAGCATCTGACCGTACAGTTCCCCAAGGAATATTCTAAGTGCAATTCCCCAACACCGACTATCGAAGCTACAGTCCTAAGAGTCGAGCTTGTGGGGGAAGGGGAAGAAGATGATTATGCTGTTCTGAAGATTGATCAAGATTTTAGCCAAATGCCTTTCTCCGATTCAGACCAACCAGCAGAAGGCCTGCAAGTTGTTGCTATCGGTTATCCCACCAAACCCGAGCCTTGCGACGGAAAAACACCTACAGATCTACACCCGTGTACCTTTCTCACTGAAACAGAGATCAACTTACTTTTTGGAGCACCAGACAGAAGCGTGCCATTCCCGGCAGAGAGAATCTCTCCTGGAAGTGTACTGTACAATCCTACCAGCGGCCCGGATAAGTTCTCTTACACCGCATCGACCTGGGGAGGCAATTCAGGCTCGCCTGTAGTGAGCCTGACGGATGGCAAGATAGTGGGGTTGCATTTCCAATCGCTTAATGCAAGCCGTGAAAACATAGGCTACAACAACGCCATAGCAATCGGAAAAATTAGGCCGGTCTTGGAGGCACACGGCTATATCAAATAATGAAATAGCTGCTGCTGTTCCGAAAAGAGGCGGCAAAACTATGCTTTTAATACGGTGCCATGGTGGCAAAACATCCTGACGCAGGTTGATCTACGATTACAAATCCCCCCCTAGATCCGGACACGCAAACGGAGAACCTCCTGGCTAAAGGTGGCTATTCTGCCAGAACGTTTTCCCTATGACCTGTCTCGATTTATGGGGAGCTTACAGCTATCCCATCGAAACAGGTACCACACGTTTCATTACACTACTGCATGAGGGGGAGAGGGGGCCGATGTCATTTTCCATTTCTAAAGCAAATATTGGGGCAAGAAATTTGGCTTGCTGGATGATCATGTTCCTTCTATTCATACCTGGAATCTGCACAGGCCAGACTGTATTTGTTGAAATACTACATATTGGACATGAGAATGGCCCCCCCCAAAAAGAATACTCCGAAGCTCTTCGGCGGCTCTTACGACAATACGGGTTAACAGTACTTCCACCCGTTCAAACCGAAACTGGAGGGGAATCGTTACCTGTGAATCCCCCCCCAGATATGTATGTGGTAACCAAGCTTGTATTGAAGAAATCAACGTTAAGTCCAGGGGCCATTTGTACAGGAATGTCCGCTGAAACTTCTGGAGAACTCACGGTAGGCGCGTACCTGCGAGACCCAAGGGGCCAAGAGATTGCACTTGACGACAAGACGTCGGCGGCACAGCTCCATCAAAACGACATCAAATGCAATACTGGCGACCTCACGGCGTCTTCAATTACTCTTATTATGGACACAGCAATGGCACCAATCGCCGAGCAAGTCAACGCCTTAATACGCCAGTAGACATGATCTGAAAAAGCTGACGTTGGCCCCATTCTCGAGAAGTTCTCCATTGGTAGGGTCTACATGAAAGGGGAACTTACAGCAATACAAATCAGGAGATTAATAGATTATGAAGGTCGCTAGTAGCAGAGCCGGGGGATGGAATAAAAGGGGTCGGGA
>NZ_OUNR01000008.1 GCF_900403705.1 Nitrospira lenta
CGTCCGGGAGGCCCTTGGCCTCGATCGTAAATGGGCCGGCCTCAATGGTCAGCCATTGCTTCGTGGCGCAACAGGTCCCGTCCGGCAACACATCCCACGAGCCCCGCCGAACCACCAGCGGCCCAGTCGAGAGGTCATCGAAGAACGCGCCGCGCCGCCCAATCCCGTACAAGTTGCGATGCGGCACTTTCACCACGATCTCGGTATCCGTCCAGGATTGCACCAAGGCCGCCGCACCGTTGAAGAGCACTTCCGTCCGCGACACGTTGGAGATGACCGTGCTGCCGGACGACTCCGGCTCATTGATCTCCACATCCAGCCGCCGCTTATAAGCCTTCTGACTCAATTCCAACCCGGTATGTTCCGCCGTCTTCAGGAACGTACCGAACCCCTTGCCCTTGATCGTCACGAGATCATCCAACCCGGCGGACTTCGGTTCATACGAGTCGATGACCGGCGTCACGAGCGTAAAGACCCCGGCGTCAGTCACGGTTTCACCCCGCGCGGCACAGCAGGTTCCATCCGGATTGGGCCGGGTGCCGCTCCGATAGATCTTCACCGGCCCGCTCTTGACGCTATAGGGCACCCACACATCGATGCGCTCGTCGATCCAGCGATAAATGACCGCCGGCACGCCGCCGATCTCGACGCGATTCTCGCCCTTGTTGAAATCGGCAAAGTTAAAGGGGGTGGCGCCGCTCTCCGAATACACGCCAAAGTGCTCGCCGGTGATCCGGAGCAGCGTGCCGATGGGGGCACTGGCCGGCATCACCGGGTGAGCCGTCGGCACCTGCACGGTGAAGGTGCCCAGCGCTCGCTCCCGGCCCTGCCGTTTCAAGACCAAGGGGCCGGTGGCCGCATCGAGCGGCACGTGCGCCACAATCACATCGTTGTTCCACTGGGCGATCGTCGTGGGGGTGGCCCCGATCAGAACGGCATCGTCCGCTCCCTTGGTCCCAAAATCCTGCCCGAACAAGACGACCTTTGTGCCCACTGGCCCGGCCATCGGATCGACGCGCACGCTGGGCACTAACGCAAGGGGCACGGCATTGCTCGTCACATAGTCCACCGGCGCGCAGCAGGAGCCGTCGGGTAAGGGATCGGACGAGGCCAGCCGCACGACGACCTCGCCGGACGCCGCATTCGTCGGAATCTGCACCTCAATGGTGTCGTCCTTCCATCGGCGCGGCCGCACCACGACCCCACCGACGACCACATCG
Source organism: Nitrospira lenta (assembly GCF_900403705.1). Taxonomy (NCBI): domain Bacteria; kingdom Pseudomonadati; phylum Nitrospirota; class Nitrospiria; order Nitrospirales; family Nitrospiraceae; genus Nitrospira; species Nitrospira lenta. The sequence goes on from NZ_OUNR01000008.1 coordinate 1,221, forward strand.
TTGACGCCAAACATCGTATTGGGATCGCGCGCCCCAGCCGTGGCTCCGAAATGCGCCCCGGTGATCGTGACCATCATGCCGCGCTCTGCCTCGGTGGGCGTGATGGCGTCGATATGCGGTGTCACCACGGTGAATGTCCCAGCCGAGAGCGTCTTCTTTCCGATCCGCATCTCGACAGGCCCGGTCGTGGCCTTGAACGGGACCTTCACCTCGACCAGGTCGGACTCCCACCGCTGAATCAAGGCCGGCTTCCCGGCAAAGGTCACCTTATTGAACTGCAC
>NZ_OUNR01000009.1 GCF_900403705.1 Nitrospira lenta
ACAAGGAGGATTCACAATGCCAGAAGTGTATAACTGGCAACTGGGACGGAAGATGCTGTATCCCTACGAGGAACGGCATCCGAAGTGGCAGTTTGCCTTTGTGTTCAACATCAATCGGTGCTTGGCGTGTCAGACCTGTTCGATGGCCGACAAGTCGACCTGGCTCTTCTCGAAGGGGCAGGAATACATGTGGTGGAACAACGTGGAAACGAAGCCGTACGGCGGCTATCCACAGTTCTACGACGTGAAGATCACCCAGCTCATCGAGCAAGTGAACCCGGGTGGGCAGGTGTGGAACGTCCGCGTGGGACGCAAGCACCATGCGCCCTACGGCGTGTTCGAAGGCATGACCATTTTCGACGCCGGCGCCAAAGTGGGCCAGGCGGCGATCGGGTACATTCCGACGGACCAGGAGTGGCGGTTCGTGAACATCTATGAAGATACGGCGACCTCGATGCGCGCCCTCGTGGAAGGCATCGACAAGACCGGATTTTCACGGGACGAACCGTGGAAGATGACGGGCAGCTCCTTGCCGGAGCATGAAACGTTCTTCTTCTATCTCCAGCGCATTTGCAACCACTGCACGTACCCAGGCTGCTTGGCCGCCTGCCCGCGCAAGGCGATCTACAAGCGGCCGGAAGACGGCATTGTGTTGATCGACCAGAATCGGTGCCGCGGGTACAAGAAGTGCGTGGAACAGTGCCCGTTCAAGAAGCCGATGTATCGTGGAACCACACGCGTGTCTGAGAAGTGCATCGCGTGCTATCCGCGTATCGAAGGCAAGGACCCGTTGACCGGTGGCGAACCGATGGAAACGCGCTGTATGGCAGCCTGCGTCGGCAAGATCCGCATGCAGAGCCTGGTGCGCATCGGCGAGGACGGTCTCTGGGCCGAAGATCGGTGGCATCCCCTGTACTACACGATTCGTGTGGAGCAGGTGGCGCTCCCGCTGTACCCACAGTGGGGCACCGAGCCCAACGGCTACTACATCCCCCCGCGGCACAGCCCTCGTGGCTATGCGCGGCAGATGTTTGGCCCGGGCGTGGACAACGCCATCGAGAAGTATCTCGTGCCCAGCCGCGAACTGTTGGCGGTCCTCCAGCTCTGGAGAGCCAGTCAGCAGATCGTCTTCCGGTACGATGTCATTCCTGGTCCGAAGGTGTTTGAGACTCAGATTCACGGGAAGCGTTTTGAGATGTACAACGATACCGTGTTGGGCTTCAACAAGTCGGGCAAGGAAGTGGCGCGTATTCAGGTCGAAGAGCCGATCTACATTCGGCCGGCCGAGCGCGTAACCTGGCTGTAAGTTAAGTCAGGCTCGCTTCAGGGAGGGGTGGGGTGCCGTCGGGCGCTCCGCCCCTCACCTATTTCGAGGGCC
>NZ_OUNR01000010.1 GCF_900403705.1 Nitrospira lenta
TTATGGCGAAGGCGAAATTTGAGCGGAAGAAGCCGCATGTGAACATTGGGACGATCGGGCACGTGGACCACGGAAAGACCACGTTGACGGCCGCCTTGACGAAGGTGTGCGCCGATCGCGGGATGGCGAAGTATATTCCGTACGATGAAGTGGCGAAGGCGAGCGAGAGTCAGGGGCGGCGCGATGCCACCAAGATCATGACCATCGCTATCAGTCACGTGGAGTACGAGACCGACAATCGGCACTATGCGCACGTCGACTGTCCGGGCCACGCCGATTATGTGAAGAACATGATCACCGGCGCCGCCCAGATGGATGGCGCGATCCTCGTGGTGAGCGCAGCCGACGGCCCCATGCCGCAGACGCGGGAGCACATCCTGTTGGCTCGCCAGGTCGGCGTGCCCTACATCGTCGTGTTCTTGAACAAGGCCGACAAGGTCGATGACAAAGAGCTGTTGGAATTGGTGGAGCTGGAAGTGCGGGAGCTGCTGACGAAGTATGGCTTCCCGGGCGACAAGACCCCGATCATTCACGGCAGCGCCTTGAAGGCGATGGAAGCGGATCCGGGCGAATTGGGCGTGCCCTCCATTATGAAGCTGTTGGCTGCGGTCGATAGCTACATTCCGACGCCGCAGCGGCCGATTGACAAGCCGTTCCTGATGCCGATCGAAGACGTGTTCACCATCAGCGGTCGCGGCACGGTTGTGACGGGACGCGCGGAGCGCGGCATCGTGAAGGTGGGTGACGAAATTGAAATCGTGGGCTTGCGGCCGACGCAGACTACCATCGTGACTGGCGTGGAAATGTTTCGCAAGGTGTTGGATGAAGGCCAGGCGGGCGACAACATCGGCGTCTTGTTGCGCGGCACGAAGAAGGAAGATGTGGAGCGCGGCATGGTGTTGTGCAAGGCGAAGAGCATTACGCCGCACACCAAGTTCAAGGCCGAGATCTATGTGTTGACGAAGGAAGAAGGCGGCCGGCACACCCCGTTCTTCAACGGGTATCGCCCGCAGTTCTACTTCCGGACGACGGACGTGACGGGGATTGTCTCGCTCAACCCGGGCGTGGAAATGGTCATGCCGGGGGATAACGTGAGCGTGACGGGGGAATTGATCAGCCCGATCGCCATGGAGCAGGGGCTTCGGTTTGCGGTTCGCGAGGGCGGCAAAACAGTCGGCTCTGGCGTGGTAACCGAGATTCTGGCGTAA
>NZ_OUNR01000011.1 GCF_900403705.1 Nitrospira lenta
CGATTGTAGAACCCTTCGATAAACGCAAAGATCTCTCGGCTCGCCTCCTCCCGCGTGTGATACGCCTGGTGATGGACCAACTCATTCTTGAGCGTGCTGAAGAAACTCTCTGCCACCGCGTTGTCATAGCAGTTGCCCTTCCGACTCATGCTCGGGATTATGCCGAGGCTCACGAGTTGCCGTTGATAGGCCAGGCAGCTGTATTGCGCCCCCTGATCGGAGTGATGAATCAGACCGGGCCGAACGCGGCGTTGGCGGACCGCCATGGCCAGGGCATCCAGCGTCAGCTGTTGATCGGGCCGGGCACTCATGGCCCAGCCGATCGCTCGGCGCGAATACAAATCCAGCAGCACCGCCACATAGAGCCAGCCCGCTCGCGTGGGCACGTGGGTCACGTCACCGACCCACACGCGATTGAGTCCCGTTGTGACAAAACACTGCTGAAGCCGGTTGGGTGCCGGTGGAGGCAACTGATGGTGTGCGACGATGACGCGGAAGCGCCGAACCCGTCGGGCTTCGAGTCCCGCGAGTTTCCGCAGTCGGGCCACCCGATGACGGCCGCATCGAATGCCACGCGCCTTCAGCACCTGCCAGAGTTTCACGGCGCCGTACCCTTCGCGTGTCTGCTGATGTACGTCCCGCAGGACTGGGAGCAGGTGTTGATCCGCTGCGACTCGTGCACTCACGGGTCGGGCCCGCCAGGCGTAGTAGCCGCTGCGACTGACCGCGAGGGCGGCACACAAGCGACTGACACGATGGATCCGTTCCTGTGTCCGAATACACGCGTATCTCACGTGGACTCCCTCGCAAAGAACGCGGCGGCTTTTTTTAAAATGTCGCGCTCCTCCGTGACCCGCGCCAATTCTCGCTGGAGCCGTGCGAGTTCCGCAGCGGGTTCGGCGTGCCGACCGGACCCCGGGAAGGCCCCACCATGTGTGGCCACTTCTTTTTGCCATTTATAGAGACGATTGCGTGGGACGCCCAGCTCACGGGCAATCTCAGCCGCGGGGCGTTGCCCGGCATTGAGCAATTGCACGGCTTGCCGCTTAAACTCGGGGGTGAACCGTCGTCGTTGGCCCATGTCGCACCTCCTCGGGAGCTATCGTGCCCCCATTTGAGGTGTCCGTCAAACCCGGGCTAGCTCA
>NZ_OUNR01000013.1 GCF_900403705.1 Nitrospira lenta
GTGTGCATTCAAGATCCTAGCGCAACAGTTGGTGAAAGACATGAGCCGGACTGTGCCAGTTCAGAATTTTCCGTGGGCGATCGTTGAGCATCGCTTGTACCCGTTTGATCTCGCGCCGCGACACGCGCTGGAACTCGGTGCCAGCGGGAAAGAACTGCCGCAGCAAGCCGTTCGTGTTCTCGTTCGTCCCCCGCTCCCAGGGACATTGGGGATGGGCAAAGTAGACCTGCATCTTGGTTTGTTTGGTGAACAGTCGATGTTCTCGCATCTCCTGCCCTTGGTCGTACGTCAGGGAGCGGCGAAGTTGGGCGGGCAGCGTCCGCACTTCCCGGGCGAAGGCCCGCCGCACCGCAGTCGCATCCTTGGCCGTCAGCGGCACCAGCAACGTAAATCGCGTGGTGCGCTCCACCAGCGTGCCGAGTGCCGACGCGTTCGCATGGCCAACCAGCAAGTCGCCCTCCCAATGACCCGGCACAGTACGATCAGCCACCTCGGGTGGGCGCTCGTCAATGCTCACAATGTCCAGAACAGGCCGCGACGAGAGACGAATCTTGCGGGAACGGCGAGAGCGGTGCCGGCGGCGCAGATAGCGCGCAAGTTCGCGCTTGAACGCCCCACGCGGCAGCACCTACAGATATGTGTAGATGGCTTCGTGCGAGATGCGCATAGTCGGATCATCAGGATACCGCTGGAGCAAGCCGTGGGCAATCTGTTCAGGCGACCAGCGCTGAGCCAGCAGCATCAACACGGCGCGGCGAAGTCGGCCCTGGACCGCGAGCTTGCGGGGCTTCCGTGGACGATGAGCCCACCGGTGGGCGCGTTGATGGGCGGGGACGGCCCGATAGGTGACGGGGCTGGCTCGGTGCCGAGCGAGTTCCCGCGACACCGTACTCGGCGCGCGCCGCAGCGCCTGAGCCGTGGCCCGCAGGCTATATCCGGCCGCCAACATCCGACTGAGTTCTTCACGCTCCATAAGAGTCAGGCGTCGGTAGAGAGCCATGTGCAACTCCTTCGTTCCTGGATGCTCCAGGATACTGGTGTTGCACTAGAACCTTGAACCCACAC
>NZ_OUNR01000014.1 GCF_900403705.1 Nitrospira lenta
ATTCACCTCTGTCACGGTGATGGTCACTACCTCGCTCGTCGTCACGATGCCGTCGGTCACGGAGAAGGTGATGAGATAGGAGCCAGGGCCTTGGGATTCCGTCGGTGTCCAGACGAATTCACGCGTGGCCACATTGAAGCTCGCACCGGCCGGCAAGCCGGACGCACTGTACACAAGCGGTTGAGCCGGGGCATCGCTATCGCTGCCCGAGACAGTAAAGCGCAGCTCGGTCAGTTCGTTCACCGTCTTCGACCCAATCGCGTTCAAGACCGGCGCGACATTGACTTCGTTCACCGTGATGGTGAAGGCTTGACCGACGGTGACAATCCCGTCAGTCGCGTTAACCGTCAGGGTGTAAACGTTCGGACCTTGCGCTTCAGTTGGCGTCCAGCTGAACACCCCGGTCGTGGCATCAATGGCCGCCCCGGCCGGAGCCCCAGCTGCGAGGCTATAGGTCACGAACTGTGCCGGAACATCCGCATCGGTCGCTGCAGCCGTAAAGGTCAGCAGCGAGCCTTCGTTCACCATTTTGTCCGTGATCATGCCCCAAACAGGTGCCACATTCACTTCTGCCACCGTGATGGTCACTACCTCGCTCGTCGTCACGATGCCGTCGGTCACGGAGAAGGTGATGGGATAGGAGCCAGGTCCCT
>NZ_OUNR01000015.1 GCF_900403705.1 Nitrospira lenta
CCTGGATGCTGACCGTACCCACGCCTTGTTTGCGGAAGATGCCTTGATTGGTGAACCGGTTATTAGTCCCGCCGGTTCCATAGGCCTGCAAAGTGCCGGCGCTGTTCGCGCTGAACGTGCCCGTGTTGAGAAGTTGGCCGCTGTTGAATTGCAGCCCCCCCGCCGTCCACGTCGCCGTCCCCTGATTCTCCAGCACCCGACTCAGTGTCACACCGCTCGTAATATCCAACGAGCCCGTCGAGGCAATGAGCGTTCGCCCCGTCCCGCTCAGCGTCCCGCCACTCCACGTCGAGGCTCCCGTCAGTGTCAGATCCCCCGTGCCGGTCAGCGTGCCAAACTGAAACGTGAGCTTCGGGAGCGTGGTCGGACCATTCAGCGTGGCCGTCCCGTTGCTAATGATCAATTCATTGGGCGTGAGGGTGCCATTGAAGATGGAGGTGCCGTTCGAGACCTGGATCGTTCCCGCCCCCCCGACATCAC